>JAEYNQ010000081.1 GCA_023412455.1 Bacillota bacterium | reverse complement strand
CCGAAGAGAGTACCTACCTTTTTTCAGATTCTAAGCTTACTTTTCCTTATAAGGTTCCAGAGGGATATTATTTTATGATGGGGGATAACCGAAAGAAAAGTAAAGATAGTCGTTACTTCGGGGCTATTTCTAGAGATAGTATTTTTGCTAAAGCAGGTTTTTGCATCTATCCCTTTGATAAGATGGGTCTAATTAAGTAAAAGAAGCGTATTAGATAGGTACATTTGTAAAGTAACTAGATAGAGGAGATAAATAAATGGATCAAATAAAAAAGGGGATAGAATTCATTAAGGAGTTAGCGCTGACTGTTTTATTGGCCGTGCTTCTTACCACCTTTATTGTAAGCCACAATGAAATTCCCACAGGTTCTATGATAGCAACCATTAATGAACATGATCATATCTTAGTCAATCTATTACCTTATTATTATCGTGACCCTGTAAGAGGAGAAATCGTTGTTTTTAGGCAAGGGGATGAAATATGGGTAAAACGGGCGATTGGTGAGCCAGGAGATGTGGTAGATATTCGACAAGGGAATGTCTATATCAATAACGAAAGGTTAGATGAGAGGGCTTATTTGGCCAGTGAGGGTACTTCACAAGTAACTGGTGGAGCAGCAGTTACTTTTCCTTATAAATTGGGGGAGAAGGACTATTTCTTAATGGGAGATAATCGTCAAAATAGTTGGGACAGCCGTTATATTGGTCCCATAAGTCGAGACAAGATTTATGGCAAGGGCTGGCTAAAAATTTACCCCTTTACCCAAATCGGAAGATTAAGATAGGAGAAATGATGAAAGTATCAGAAATAGAGAATGCGTTGAAAACTTTAACTGGAGAAAGTCTTCTTGCTGCACTAGAAAGCTACAAGAAGGATGAACGAACAGGTGTCCTTAAGTTAGTGCAGAAATATGAAAAGAAGCTTGTAGAGCTAGAGAAAGAAAAAGAAGAATGGAAAGCTAGGTGTGCGAAAGATGCCACTTATCATCAAAATGCCTTAACTTTAGTAGGAATAGATGAGGTAGGTCGAGGTCCTTTAGCAGGACCTGTTGTGGCAGCAGCAGTTATCTTGCCGCCAGAGGCGCACCTTATTGGTGTAAAGGATTCTAAGAAATTAAATGAAGAGAAAAGAGAGGCACTCTACGAAGCCATTAAAGAGCAGGCTCTTGGTATAGGTATAGGGATCGTAGAAGCTCAAGTGATTGATGAGATTAATATTTTACAAGCAACTTTTGAAGCTATGCGTAGGGCCCTAAGTTATTTAGAGATTCCCTATGACTTTATTTTAGTAGATGGTGATAAAACGATTCCTAATGTGTCAGTCCCCCAAGAGGCCTTAATCAAGGGAGATGACAAAAGTGCAGCTATTGCAGCAGCTAGTATTATAGCCAAAGTGACCCGTGATCGTATGATGCGAGAATATACCAAAGAGTATCCTGGCTATGACTGGGAAAATAATAAAGGGTATGGTAGTGTTAAGCATTATGAAGCCATTCATAGATTAGGTATGACACCACTTCACCGTCGATCTTTTTTGAAAAATGAGGGGATAGTTTGATAAGTCGAGCAGCCGTATTTCAAGAACTAATGAGTCAACTGAATAAAGGCCAATCAGCAACAGGTCCCAACTCTCGTATGCTTCAACAAGCAAGAGAGTTATTTGTGGCGCAACTCAATCCAGGCGACGTATTAGAAGGTGTTGTTACTAAGCAAGAGTCAGGAAGGTTACTTCTGCAGCTTAAAATGGGCCTTAGTCTGCCTATTGACTTAGAGGGGCAGGTGGAGCTTGGTAAGTTGTTAGCCTTTAGTGTACAAGCTAAAGAACATGGAAGGTGTATTTTAAAGCCTTTGGAGCAGCCTCAGACAGAGCTACCAGTTGTAGAAAAAACCCTTCAGGAGTTAAAACTTCCTAATCAATTAAAAATGCAAGACTTAATTAGTGATTTTATGCAAAAACAATTGCCTCTTTCAAAAGAAGTATTATTAAAAGCCTATGGTTTAGCCAAACATTTTGAGTTACCTACCAAGGTGCTTGCTAATTTTGCAGAGGTTGGGCAGATTCCAGTAGAAGGAAAAGGAGAAGTTTTAGCCCAATTAAAATCTGGTGGACTTAAGGAAATGGTGGAGACCTTTAAAGCGTTGTTAGATAGCGTGAAGGAACCCATGGTTTTAAAAGAAATCTTTGAAGTATTAGGTACATCTGAATCACCTGAAAATTTAGAGAAGCTTGTAGAAGGATTTCAAAAACAAACACAGTTTTCAAAAGGTTTACCACTCCCTTCTTCTGAAGTAGAAGGACAAACTCTAGCTGCTAAAGAAGAAGAATCCCCAAAGGTTTCTCTGAAAGGTAGTGAAGAATCTAGGACGTTATCTCAAGGTCTTTTAACAGAGGTGAGGGAAGAGGGTAAGGCAGTATTAGGGGAGAAAGAGCTTTTTTCAAAATTTAGCCAATGGGTAGAAAAAGACCCTGGCCTATTAAAAAAAGTAATCTCAAGCCTTTTTGAAAAGAGCATTTCTTTCCAGCTGGAGGGAAGTGAAGACTTAAAAATAGAATCCTCTAAGTTAGCAGAAACCTATGAGGTTTTAGGGAAACTAGCAAAGACATTAGAAAAAGCCTCCTTGTCCCAGGGGGATAAGGAGTTGCTCCAAAGTATGAAGCAACCCTTAGAGATCCTTAGGCAAGCCAATGTAGAAGGGCAATATTTTCTTTTTCCTATTACGACGCCTGAAAAGCAAGTACAGGGAGAGGTTTATTTTTTCAAGCCTAAAAAGGGAAAAAATAAAAAGAGTCAATCCCTTTACATTGTACTGGCACTAGACTTTCCCCATCTTCATAATATAGAGATACATATTCAAAAAGAAGAAAAGTCTCTTTTACTTCAATTAAAAGTTGAAGAAAAGGCCGTTAAGGACCATCTTACAGCTTACTTACCTCAACTTCAAAAAATCATAGAGGATGAAGGCTTTACAATACAAGGTATCCTATGGGGCAACCTAAAAGAAGAAAAGTTACAAGAGGAACGCCCTAGAGAATACGACTTTTATCATATGGACTATAAAGTATGAGGTGATGAAATGAAATATAAGCACCAAAAGAAAGCAGCAGCTCTTTCTTATACGGATAAAATGACAGCACCTACTGTTGTAGCAAGTGGCAAGGGGATTGTAGCAGAGAATATTCTTAAAGAGGCAGAAAAACATGCTATTCCTGTTTACCAAGATGACAAATTGGCTACAATCTTAACAGAAATGGAAATAGGTGATCAAATTCCAGCCGAACTCTATGAGTTAGTAGCAAAGATCATGGTATTTGTAGGAGATATGGATAAACTTTATGCAAAAACAAAAGGAGCACGTCAATAAAAGAGCGATAGGTAGTCGCTATGAAGAATTAGCTGCCAGTTACTTAAAAGAAAAGGGATATAAAATTCTTGGAAAGAATTTTCATAGTCCTTATGGTGAAATTGATATTATTGCAGAGGAAGAAGATAACCTTATATTTGTAGAAGTAAAGTATAGAAAAAATAGTTTATATGGTTATCCTAGAGAAGCTGTTAATTATAAAAAGAAACAACGCATTGCGTTGACAGCTCGATTTTATTTAAGACATTATTATCGTTATGAAAAAAGCTGCAGGTTTGACATTATTGAGATTTTAGAAGATAAGATAACCCATATTGAGGCAGCTTTCTAGAAGGAGTAAAACAATGTATAAAAAATCCCCTTACATTTTTGTTACACATGAGGATGTAACTTATTTGAAGTTTACTTTATGGGAAGAGGAGAATCAGCTTATTCATGGCTTTACAACCCGGCAAGGAGGGGTTAGTGAAGGTGATTGTGGTACATTAAACCTAGGTTTTAATCGGGGGGACGAGGAAGCAAGGGTGCGAGAAAATTATAGAAGAGTATGTAAGGCATTAGGTGTAGAGGCTTCTTCCATAGTTCTCTCAAAACAGGTTCATGAGACACATATTGCCAAAGTGACGGCATCAGAGAGAGGAAATGGGTGGAGTAGGCCGAATAAATGGGAGAGCATGGATGGTTTATATACCCGTGAAAAGGGCCTAACACTTGTTACACATTTTGCAGATTGTGTTCCCCTCTTTTTTTATGCGCCAGGTTATGATATTGTAGGAATGGCCCATGCAGGATGGCGAGGAACAGTGGGGAAAATTGGTAAAAGGATGATAGAATGCTGGGTAGAACAAGAACATATTCCTTATGAGGCTATTCAAGTAGCTATTGGTCCATCTATTGGTCCTTGCTGTTTTGAAGTAGATGAGGAAGTGGCTCAAATTTTTAAGGAAACCTTTGGCCAGACTTCTTTTATATGCTATAAGGGAGATTCAAAGAAGTATACCATTGATTTATGGGAATGTAATAAACAGATACTTATGAATTCAGGGATACTGGAACATAATATAGGAATAAGTGGGCTTTGCACATGCTGTCATGAGCAACTCTTTTTCTCACATAGGAAGACACAGGGTAGACGTGGCACATTAGGTGGATTTATGGCCCTCATGGAGTAAGGAGATGATAGGCTTGAAATATAAAGAACATAAGATTATAAAGGTCGTAGCTGAGAGTATTGCTGAAGAAGTGGGCATAGAAGCAGGAGATACCTTGATATGGATTGATGAACAAAATATACAGGATGTATTTGATTATCGTTATTTAATAGCCGATGAGGAAATAGTCCTATGTATTCGAAAGGCAAGTGGCGAAGAATGGGCTATTGAAATAGAAAAAGAGTATGGAGAGGATTTAGGCTTAGTCTTCGAAAACAGTCTAATGGATGAATTAATTCGTTGCCGCAATAAATGTCTCTTTTGTTTTATTGACCAACTTCCTCCCAATATGCGTGAGACGGTTTACTTTAAAGATGATGATTGGCGTATGTCTTTCTTAAATGGAAATTATATTACTTTAACGAATATGAAAGAAGAAGATATACAAAGACTCATTAAGTACCATCTTTCACCCCTTAATATTTCTATTCATGCAACGGATAAAGAAATAAGGACCAAAATGCTTACCAATCGGTTTGCAGGAGATATCGTCAATCAATTGAGACGATTAATAGAAGCAGGTATTGCAATCAATGGACAGATTGTGCTTTGCAAAGGGATTAATGATGGAGAGGTGCTAGATCAAACAATTCGTGATTTAAGTGAATTTATTCCCCATATTTTATCGCTTACAGTGGTGCCAGTAGGTATTTCTAAATTTAGAAAAGGACTAGCAGACTTAAAAGGATTTGATAAGGAAGCTTCTCGTCATGTCATAGAGATTATTCATAGATGGCAAAAGTATTATCTTGAAAAAATGAACACCCGTTTTGTGTTTGCCGCCGATGAATTTTATATTAAAGGAGAGGTGCCATTGCCTAGTTATGATGACTATGAGGACTTTCCTGTTTTAGACAATGGCGTAGGGATGGCCACTAAGTTTAGACATGAGTTGGTAGAGGCTCTTAGTAAGAGTGACAGATATACAGTAAGCGATAAACCATTTGAGGCAAGTATTGTGACAGGATGTTTAACAGATGAGTTTATGAGAGAATGTGCCCATTTGGTAAGGGAGAAGTACCCTTCTATTCTCCTTCATGTTTATCCTGTAGTGAATCATTTTTTTGGTGAAGAGATTACAGTAACAGGCCTTTTAACAGGACAAGATATTATTGCCACTTTAAAACAAAAAGAAAAAAGAGGACAAGTCGTGTTTTTAGCTGAAAATATGCTAAAATGTGGTGAAGAGATTTTACTAGACGATTATAGTGTCAGCAACTTACAGGATGCCCTTCATATGCCCATTGAAATTTTACCTAATCAGGGGGATTTATGGCTAGATAAAATTATAGAATTAAAGGAGAAATAAAGATGAGTAAACCAATTGTAGCTGTTATAGGGAGGCCAAATGTGGGGAAATCCACTTTGTTTAATCGATTAACCAAATCGAAGACCTCTATTGTAGACGATACACCCGGTGTTACGAGAGATCGTATTTATGGAGAAGTCGAATGGCTTACCCACAAATTTACACTTATTGATACAGGAGGAATTGAGCCAGAAAGTACGGATATTATATTAAGTCAAATGCGCAGGCAAGCAGAAGCAGCCATAGAAGCAGCAGATGTGATTGTTTTTCTGGTGGATGTAAAGACAGGTTTAACAGACTCAGACATGCATGTGGCCAATATGCTTCGCAAATCCCATAAACCCGTTGTACTGGTTGTTAATAAGGTAGATGATATGACAAAACAAGTAATGGGTATGTATGAGTTTTACAATTTAGGCTTAGGAGACCCTGTACCTATTTCAGCAGGACAGCCCCTCAATTTAGGGGATATGTTAGATGAAATTGTCTCACACTTTAAGCCACAAGAAGAAGAAATGGAAGAAGATGATCGGATTAAAGTAGCCATCATTGGAAAACCTAATGTAGGTAAGTCTTCTCTAGTCAATCGTATTGTTGGAGAAGAGCGTGTCATAGTAAGTGATATAGCGGGTACAACGAGAGATTCTGTAGATACGGATGTAGAGATAGATGGTCAAAAGTACACTTTAATTGATACAGCAGGCTTGAGGAGAAAAAGCAAAATTAAAGAATCAATTGAGAAGTATAGTATTATTCGTACTGTAGCTGCTATTGAACGAGCAGATATTATCCTTATTATGATAGATGCCACAGAGGGAATTACAGAACAAGATACTAAAATTGCAGGAATGGCTCATGAAGCAGGTAAGGGGTGTGTTATCGTTGTAAATAAGTGGGATGATATTGAAAAAAATGATAAGACAATGAATGTTTATTTAAAAGACATTACCAATACACTCGCTTATATGCAATATGCACCTTGCCAATTTATATCAGCAAAGACAGGGCAACGTGTTTCTAAATTATTTGAGACGATTTACACCATTGCTCAGAATCAAACGATGCGTATTAGTACAGGTTTATTAAATGATGTGCTTTATGAAGCCATGGCCATGAATCAACCACCATCAGATAAAGGCAAACCTCTTAAGATCTTCTATATGACGCAAGTAAGTGTTAAGCCACCTACCTTTGTTATTTTTGTAAATGATAAAGAATTAATGCACTTTTCTTACCAACGTTATATTGAAAATCAAATGCGTGAAGCTTTTGGCTTTAAAGGGACACCTCTTCGCTTTATAATAAGAGAAAAAGGAGAGAAGGAGTAATATGTATCGACTTATATCATTTGGGATGGGTTATCTGTTGGGTGGCATTCAATCGGCTATTTTATATGGTAAGCTCAAGGGTATTAGCATTACGGAGGAAGGTAGTGGAAACCCTGGTACCACAAATGCTATTCGTGTTATGGGTAAAAAGGCAGGTGCCATTGTATTTTTGGCAGACGTTTTAAAGGCGGTGGTAGCTCTATTAATAGCTAGAGTAATTTTTCAAGATGAGCCGAGTATACTGGTTGGACTCTATAGTGGTATGGGTGCCATTATCGGGCATAATTATCCTTTGTTTTTTCATTTCAAAGGGGGAAAAGGAATTGCCACTACAGCAGGAACGTTACTTGCTATTGACTATCGCATGTTTTTAATTGCAGCAGCTATTTTCCTTATTTGTTTTGGCATAACACGTATTGTATCCTTGAGTTCGCTTTTGCTAGCAGCAGCTATTCCTATTTTAACCATACTGTTTTATTGTGGACAGATAGGAAATATAGGGATTGAGGCGATGCTCTTAAGTTTTATAATTGCTGCCCTTGCTTTTTACCGTCATAAAGCAAACATTCAAAGATTAATTGATGGCACTGAGGCTAGACTAACAAGTAAAAAATAAAAGAAGAAGGTGATTCTATGAAAAATATTGCTGTAATAGGTGCAGGAGGATGGGGGCTAGCCCTTGCTTTACTACTAAATGAAAAAGGAAATAGCGTCACTATTTGGTGCTATGATGAGCTAGAAAAAAATACTATTTTACAACACCGAGAAAATAGAAGATGTTTGCCAGGTATTAAACTGCCTTTGGAGATGGCTTTTCTAACAGATATGGAAGAAGTATTAAAAGATAAGGATGTGGTTATTTTAGCTGTCCCTTCTAAGGCTATTCGCCAAACAAGCCAGCTAATGAAACCCTATATTTCTAAGGAAACCATTATCGTAAATGTATCCAAAGGGATAGAGAATGACACATTACTTCGTCTTTCAGAAGTCATTGAACAAGAACTTCCAGAAAATAAAGTAGTCGTATTGTCTGGGCCAAGTCATGCAGAAGAGGTAGCTCGCCATGTACCTACTGCAGTAGCTGTAAGCAGTAAGGACTTAGAGAGTGCGGAATTTATCCAAGAACTTTTTATATGTGATTACTTCCGTGTCTATACCAACGATGATTTGATTGGTATAGAGGTAGGAGGTGCCCTTAAAAATGTTATTGCCTTGGCAGCAGGTGTAGTAGAAGGTATGAATTATGGTGATAATACGAAAGCAGCGCTTATTACACGAGGGATTGCAGAAATAACTCGTTTAGGTGTGGCTATGGGAGGCAAGGCCAGTACTTTTGCAGGTCTAGCAGGTATTGGGGACTTAGTAGTAACCTGTACGAGTGGACATAGTCGTAATCGTAGAGCAGGTGAACTTTTAGGACAGGGTTATACTATCGATGAGGCCATTAAAAAGGTTAATATGGTAGTAGAAGGTGTTCCTACTGCAAAAGCTGCTCATGCTTTAATGATTAAATATGAGATTGAGATGCCTATTATTGATGCTGTTTATGAAACTTTATTTGACAATAAGTCAACGGCAGAGGCCATTAAACTGTTGATGCAACGCGATAAAAAAAGTGAACTCTAAATAAAAGAATAAGGTATATATCTTTTCTTTGTACCATATATTGAAATGTACCCATACATTTCAATAGAAGGAGGAAAGAATGCTATGGAATATAATGATATCTATAGAGATATTTCAGAGAGGACAAATGGTGATATATACATAGGCGTAGTAGGACCTGTTCGAACAGGAAAATCTACTTTTATTAAAAGATTTATGGAGACACTGGTATTACCTCATATCAAAAATGAATATAGTAAAGAACGTACACAAGATGAATTGCCTCAAAGTGGGGATGGTAAGGTGATTACAACCACAGAACCTAAATTCATTCCTAATGAAGCGATTGGTATTACTATTGGAGGAGACTTCAATGTAAAGGTACGGATGATTGATTGTGTGGGCTTTATGGTTTCTGAAGCAGAAGGTCATCTGTATAATAATGCACCCCGTATGGTAAAGACGCCTTGGTTTGAAGAGGAGATTCCTTTTACACAGGCAGCAGAAATTGGAACTAAAAAAGTCATTACGGATCATGCAACCATAGGCATTGTTGTAACTGCTGATAATACAATTACAGATATTTCTAGGGGAAGCTACATAGAGTCTGAGGAGCGCGCTATAAAAGAGCTTAAAAAGCTTGATAAGCCTTTTGTGGTCATCTATAATACCAAGAAGCCTTTTGATGCAAATGTAGTAGAAGAAACCACCCATTTATCTCGAGAATATGATGTTCCTGTTTTGCCAATGGATGTGGCTCAGATGAAAACAGAGGATATTCATCAAGTATTAGAAAAGATACTCTATGAATTCCCGCTCAGCGAAATACAATTTATGTTACCTAAATGGGTAGAAACACTAGATAATGAACATTGGGTAAAAAAAGCTTGGATTGATTATGTAAAAGAATATATTTATCCTTTAGAGAATATTCGGCAAATGAGAGAAGCCATTAATGGTTTTAAAAACATTGATTTTGTAAAAAATATTTATATGGAAAAGATAGAATTAGGAGAAGGCATTGTTAAGGTAGATATTAATACGACAGAGGACCTTTTTTATCAAGTACTATCTGAAACAACAGGAATGCAAATTCATGGTGACCATGAGCTTATGAGCCTGATCAAGGAGTTGGCAACAACTAAGAAAGAATATGATAAGGTGGCTTATGCACTGAATGAAGTGAAAGAAAAGGGTTACGGAGTAGTAAGCCCCATTTTTGAAGAGCTTAAATTGGAAGAGCCAGAAATTGTAAAACAAGGTAATCGCTTTGGTGTAAAACTTCGTGCCAGTGCACCTAGTTATCATATTATTCGTGCAGATATTCAGACAGAAGTCTCTCCTATTGTAGGAACAGAAAAGCAAAGTGAAGATTTGGTAAACTCACTACTTAGTGAATTTGAGACAGACCCTGTGAAAATATGGGAATCTAATATTTTTGGAAAGTCTCTTCATGAATTAGTAAATGAGGGACTACAAAATAAGTTATATCGTATGCCAGAAGATGCCCAGCAAAAGCTACAAGAAACCCTTCAAAAGATTATTAATGAAGGAAATGGGGGAATTATTTGTATTCTTTTATAGCGAATTAAATAAGAAGGGACATAAAGTACCTTTAGGCTGTAGACAATGAGTTTGTCTGCAGCCGTTTTTATTGCTCACTTTTCTCAAATTGTGGTCTTGCCAGATAAGTGAATCCATTATATCATGAGTAGTGAGAGGATAGAATTGGAAGTGAGAAGATGAATGATAACCGAAATAAGAACAAGCCTATGCAAAGAAGTTATTTTAATCCCTATGATCCAGAGCCTAATTATACTAAGAGTAGGTCTATGCCCTCAAAAAAGAGGACTTCCCCTAAAAAAAAGGCAACATCTTCTATAGAGAAAAAGGCAGTTCCCCTATCAAAAAAAACAGCTCCTTTTAGGCAGAATACAGAACGTACACGTACGGTTTCCCTACCTAATCAGAGGTCCATATATGAACAAGCTTCTCCACAGGCTCGTCGTGGGCAGCTTCAACAGGCTAATAAGCTATCCCCTAAACAGTTACGCAAAAATAAAAAACGAAGACAACGCCGCTTTCTACTAAGAGTGAGTTGTTTAATGCTTCTAACGATAGGACTAGTATGGGGGGGGTTAGCACTTAAGGAGCAGCTAACTTATCCTAAAGTAACCTACCTAAAAGTTCAGAAAGGAACCTTAGATAACTCGGAGAACTTTGAAGGAATGGTTGTACGTAATGAAAAAGTCTATTATAGTGAGGGGCAAGGAGCCATTGGTTATATTGCTGGTGAAGGAGAGAAAGTAGGAAAACAAGGTGAAGTATGTATGCTTCTTGATGAAGAAACAGTTCAAGCAGCTAATAGAGAGAAAGAAGCTGTTAGTAACGCCTTATATAATGCAGCTGAAAATCGTAAAGAACTTTCTTATTATCAGGATGAGGATTATCAAATTAGCTTGGAGGTTAAAAATGTCCTTCAAGATTTCTATGCTCAGCGTACGGAGGAAAATACAGATAGTATCTATACCCTACGTAAAGCACTAGATAACCTTACCAAAAAACGTACGGACCTGTACATAAAGGACCAAAAACAAGTGAATAATACAGTAGCAACCCAATATGTGCAATTGGATAAACAGTTAAGGAGTAGTAAGCAAATAAGTTATGCTGAACAATCAGGAATTGTTTCTTATAAAATTGATGGTAAAGAAGAGTTACTCAATACTCAAAAACTAGAAGAAATAAATTATGAGAAGTATAAAAGTTTAAAAGAAGACAGTAAGTATGATATTTTGAGTAGTAGTGTAGTAGAAGGAGGTAAACCACTCTATAAACTTATACTCGATGATACATGGGCAGTTATAAGTTATATGAGTTTGGAGGAAGGCGAACAGTTTAAAGAGGGTGACCATTATAAATTGGCTTTTGATACATCAGGCCAAGAAGAGTTAACCATGAAAGTAACTAAAAAAGTAGAGGAAGAAAAAAGAGTTCAAGTTGTTTTTGAGACTCAAGAGCAAGGAAACAAATTCCTAGGTATTAGAAATATTAACTTCAGTATAGGGAATAAGAAAGCAGAAGGACTTAAAATTCCTTTACAATCCATTGTAGAACAACATATGCTAAAAATTCCAGCAAGCTACGTCTTAGAAAAAGAAGGCCTTCAGGGTGTTTACCGTAAAAAAAATGAATTAGTAGAATTTATTGAAGTTAATCCACACTCTATGGGACAAGATTCTGTTTATATAGTTCAAGAATTAGGAAAGACCAATAAGGTGCAGTTAGAAGATACCCTTGTAATTCCTGAATCTGGTCAAACAACCTCAATAAAGAATGTAGAATCCATCCCAGGAGTTTATGTGATTAATGGTGAAGTTGCTCAATTTAAAACGATCGAGATTGCTTTACAAAACCAAGAGTATGCCTTAGTGAAGGTAGGAGGGCGTACAGAATTAAAAGAATTGGATAAGATTATTTCTAATCCTAAAAGCATTAGTAAAGATCAACTTTTAGATCATATGAATATACAAAATAAGTAGAAGGAGAAAATAGTGAAAGAACAACTTCAAGGTATTAAAGGAAATATAAGAGAAGCAGCCACTAAGAGGGGACGTTCCCCTGAAGAAATAACCCTTATTGCTGTTTCTAAAACCTATCCTGTAGCAGCTATTAAGGAAGCTATTTCCTTAGGGTGCAAGGACTTTGGTGAAAATAAAGTACAAGAGTTAATACAAAAGATAGATCAAGTAGAAGGTCCTATTCAGTGGCACCTTATAGGTCATTTACAAACCAATAAGGTGAAATATGTTGTAGGAAAGGTAGCCCTCATTCACTCCGTAGACAGCCTCAAACTTCTAGAAGAAATTCAAAAGCAATCTTTAAAAAAAGAGGTGGTTACCCGAATTTTACTGGAAGTAAATGTTGCCCAAGAAGAGAGCAAAAGCGGCATTAAGTTAGAAGAAACCATGGATTATATCCGATTTATTTCTAAACTTACCCATGTACGTTGTGAAGGGCTTATGACAGTGGCACCTTATGTAGAAGATCCGGAAGATAATAGACCTGTATTTAAGCAACTTTATGATTTATCAGTTGACATACAAAAGCAAAAGTTTGATAATATAAATATGCGTATTTTATCAATGGGAATGAGTAATGACTATAAGGTGGCTATTGAAGAGGGAGCGACCATGGTACGTATTGGTACAGCCCTTTTTGGTGCCCGTAATTACACATAGTTGATGAGGAGAAAATAGAGGAGGAACCTTATGAGTAGTTTAATGTCAAAATTCAAAAATTTAATTGCACCACAAGACGAGTATGATGATGAGGATTTAGAGGAAGATGTGAGAGAAGTTGAACATCCTGTTCGTTCCACTAGTTATGTGTCGCCTTTACAAACGCCAAAGGTTGTGACTCTTAATCAAAGTAACAAAATGGAAATTCTAAATTTTACAATGCTTACTTACGAGATGACAGGTGAGATTTGTGGTTATATTAAAGCCAAAAAACCTATCATTGTTAATATGGAAAAATTGGCACAACATGAGATGCAACGTTCAGTTGACTTTTTAACAGGTGCTTGCTGTGCTTTAAATGGAACAGTAGAGAAAATCACAGATCATATTTTTATTTTTGCTCCTGAAAATGTGCATATTAATCCTGATAAATTAAGACAAAAGTCTGTTTTTACAAGCAATCTTTAATGAAGGAACGATAGAATGAAAGATCTAAAAGATCTATTGCAACAGATAAAAGACCCAAAGGAAAAACAGTTCATAAAGACCCTTCTGGAATATAGCTTGCGAGTAGAAAAGCAACAGGTTTCTCTATTTACTGATTTTCATGATGGTCTTTGGATGAGACAAATGGTGGAGCGTTACATAGGGACAAGCCATTTAATAACCTGTAGTTACTTTGGAGGCTATGAAGGGGCCCAGAGGCAGATAATAGGTATTTTAGCTCCTTATGATTTAGAACCAGAGCCTCCTATTAGTTGTTTAAAAGTAGTAGTTAAGACAGGTATTGGAAAACCACTTACACATCGTGATTACTTAGGTGCTTTATTAGGATTAGGTTTACAGCGAGATGTGGTGGGGGATATTATTATAGCATCCCACGAAGCGTATATTATCCTTAAGGCTAACATGGCTAGCTATGTTTGTTGTGCATTAACTCAAATTGGAAAGTACAGTATAAGTGATATGGAAGAGGTACCTTTTTCAGAGCTTCCTGATATTAAACCGTCTACTAAGCTTATTCAGACAACAGTTGCTTCTCTAAGAGCAGATGCTGTATTGTGTGCAGGATTTGGTATATCTCGAGGGAACTGTGCGAAGTTGATTCAAGGAGATAAAGCCCTTTGTAATGGTATAAAGGTTGCGTCAAGTACCCTACTCAAAGAAGGAGATATACTCAGTCTTAGGGGGTATGGGAAGATGAGATTACAACAGATTAATGGACAGACCAAAAAAGAGCGTGTGCACATTTGCATTGAAAAATATATATAGGGGGAGAACGGATGTTATCACCAGTAGATATTCAAAATAAGGTATTTAAAAAGTCAAAGTTAGGTGGCTATCAAGTAGAAGATGTTAATGACTTTTTTGAAGAAGTCCTTAAAAATTATCAAGAGCTCACTAATGAGAATTATGCTTTAAAAGATAAAGTAAATGTTTTAAATGAGAGTATTCAGTATTATCGTACCATGGAAGAAACAATCCAAAATGTTTTGGTATTAGCTGATAAGACGGCTCAAGATACGAAGAGCATGGCTTATGAGAAAGCAGAACAAGTGAAAAAAGATGCAGAGCAACGGGCAGAAAAAATCATTTTTTCTGCTGAAGAGCGTGCCAATAAAATTTTAGACCAAGTGCGTAAAGATGCCTTTGAATTGACTCAAAAAAATGAAGAACTTAAAGCCCAATATTTGGCTTATCGTTCTCAAATGAAACAAATGCTTTTAGCCCAGTTGGATATGCTGCAAAAAAGTGAGGTTGTTTTAGGGATAGAGGAAGAAGGCCTAGAAGAAATGTCTACCACTGAAGAAACTGAGCAATCAGTGACTAAAGAAAGCTCAAGTTTTGAACCTCTGCCTTTAAATGTAGAAGATAAATATTACACCAAAGAATATTTACCACTAGGAGATGAGCAATGTTAATGAAATGTTTAAAAGAGACGGTAAACCGTCCCTATAAAATTTGCATTGCACAAGATTTTAATGGTCTTTCTTCTTTAGTAAGTCAAGTTATAAGGCCGAGTAAGATTTGTGTGATTACTGATAGTCATGTAGCCCCTTTTTATTTAGAAGCTGTTAAGAGAGAATTAGCCCCACTAGCCCCGGTTGTAGAAGCAACTTTTGAAGCAGGTGAAGCTTCTAAGAATAATGAGACAGTGACTCAACTTTATGAACGTCTTATAGCCCATCAATTAGATAGAAGCAGTTTAATTGTTGCTTTAGGTGGAGGCGTAGTAGGTGATATGGCAGGATTTGTAGCGGCCACTTATATGCGTGGGGTTGCTTTTATACAAGTGCCAACCACTGTTTTAGCTCAGAATGATAGTAGTATAGGTGGCAAAGTGGGTATTGACTTTATGACTTATAAGAATATGGTAGGTGCTTTTTATAATCCACTTTTAGTCTATAGTAATGTAGGAACGTTACAGTCTTTACCTAAAAGAGAGATGATAGGTGGCTTAGCTGAAGCCATTAAACATGGGATAATTGGGAATAAAGAGTTGTTTGAGCTAATGAAAGAGAGACGTCAGGAACTTTTAGCAGGAGATATAACGACTTTTGCAGAGATGACTGAGATATCGTGTGGAGTAAAATGTCAAGTAGTAGAAGAAGACCAAATGGAGCAAGGTTTGAGGAAGATTTTAAACTTTGGTCATACTTTAGGCCATGCAATAGAAACACTGAGTCATTTTACATACTCTCATGGTGAATCTGTAGCCTATGGCATGGTGATGGCAGCTTTTATTAGTTTTAAAAGGGGCTATTTAGAACAAGACATCTTAAAAGAAATAATAGATGTGTGCCGATCTTTTGGCCTTTTAGAACCCATACAGAGTTTTGAGGCCACAGAGGTGTGGGACAGCATGAGTCATGACAAGAAAAAACAACATGGGCAAATAGCATTTATTTTATTACGTCATATAGGAGAACCCCTTATTGTAAGAGACGTAAATTTTGAGGAAGTAAAAGAAGCCTTGGCGTTTATAGAAGAAACGTGCCGATAAGCACGTTTCTTCTCACTTTATAAACAAAGTAAGGAGAAAGAACAATGACAGTAAGGGCAATTTTGATAATCGTAGGTTTAATAGCACTCGATCAAGTTACAAAAGTTTGGGCTGTACAACAGTTGGCAAATGGCCAGGATGTACTTTTATGGCCGAATGTATTTCATTTAACTTATGTGGAGAATAGAGGGGCAGCCTTTGGCATGCTACAAAATAAACAATGGCTGTTTATTATTATGACAGTTGTTGTTGTCACAGCATTGTTTATCTACTATAAGAAATTACCTTTTACTTTTTGGGGAAAAGTGAGTCGTATTTCTTTTGTGTGCATTATAAGTGGTGCCATCGGCAATCTTATTGATCGAATAACCCTTAATTATGTACGTGATTTTTTTTACTTTATACTTATTGATTTTCCTGTGTTCAATGTAGCGGATATTTTAGTTGTTGTAGGTGTAGGAATTCTCTTTTTGGCTATACTTATAGGAGAAAAAGATTTTGAAAAGCACAAAGAAGGAACAGTAGAATGAAAGAAATCATTAGTCTTATTGTAGAAGATAAAGAAGGAACACGGTTAGATAAATATCTTTCTCTTGAACTGGAGGAGTATACCCGTAGCTTTCTACAAAAGCAAATTGAAAAGGGTCAAGTAACAGTAAATGGCCAAGTGCAAAATACAAAGTATAAGATAAAAATAGGTGAAACAATTCATATACAGATTCCAGATCCTATAGAAGTAAATATTAGTGAAGAGGACATTCCCTTAGATATTGTCTATGAAGATGAAGCTATTCTTATCGTCAATAAACCTCAAGATATGGTGGTTCACCCTGCTCCAGGTAATTATACAGGGACTTTAGTCAATGCCCTTATGTTTCATGCAAAAGACAAGCTTTCAGGGATTAATGGAGAGATACGGCCAGGAATTGTCCATCGCATTGATAAGGATACTTCAGGTTTGTTAATGGTGGCTAAAAATGATAAAACCCATTTTGCTCTTTCAGAAGCCCTTAAAGAGCATAACATTACGCGAAAATATCATGCTATTGTTCATGGGACTTTTAAGGAAGAAGAAGGCGTTGTAGAAGCCCCTTTAGCCCGTTCGTCACAAGATCGTAAGAAGATGGCAGTAGTAATAGGAGGGCGCCCAGCTAAAACCCATTATCGTGTATTAGAGCGTTATAAAGATTTTACTTATGTGGAACTGACACTTTTTACGGGAAGAACCCATCAGATTCGCGTGCATATGAAGCATATAGGTCATCCTCTTTTAGGAGACCCTGTTTATGGGCCTAGCAAAAATAAATTTGGGCTCACCCGACAGATGCTCCATGCTAAAGTACTTGGTTTTGTTCATCCCACTACTGGACATTATATAGAATTTGACAGTGAGTTACCTGATTATTTTAGGCAGATTATTGACAAACTAAGAAAGACATGAGAAAATTAACCTAGATTTATTCCTTTAAAGTAGCACGAGAGGCTAATAAGGATATACGATAATGTGTATTATAGTTTTTCATAGAGTATATCAGATAGACTTCTAAAGGAACTTAGGAGTCTATTTTTTATGGAATAAACAGAATCAAACCCAAGAAGAAAGGTGGACAAGTGCATGCATGAACAAAAAGTATTACTGGATGAAGCAGCCATGAATCGGGCACTCATGCGTATTGCTCATGAGATTATTGAGGCCAATAAGGGAGCCAAAGATATTGTGCTTATTGGTATTGAAACACGTGGTGTACCTATTGCTAGAAGCCTTGCTGAAAAGATTAAGCGTATTGAGAATGTGGAAGTACCTATTGAAAAGATTAATATTACATTTTATAGGGATGATTTAGAAAAGCAATTTCCACAGCCTCTTATGGGGGGAAGTAGCATTGAATCAGATATTAATGGAAAGACAGTTGTCTTAGTGGATGATGTGATTTATACAGGGCGTACAGTAAGAGCAGCTCTCGATGCGATTATGGATGTAGGTAGACCAAGTTATATTAAATTAGCTACGCTTATTGACCGTGGTCACCGTGAGCTACCTATTCGACCTGATTTTGTAGGTAAAAATATACCTACTTCTAAAAAAGAGATTGTACGTGTGCATGTGAAAGAGGTCGACCATGAGAATAGGGTTGTATTAGACATGAAAAATACTATCAATGATTAAACTATAAACGATAAAAGGAGAGATAAAGATGGAACACATTAGTACCAGTAAGAAACTTATTTTAGGATTACAACATGTGCTAGCAATGTTTGGTGCAACAGTATTGGTCCCTATTTTGACGGGGTTAGATCCAGGAGTGGCATTATTGTGTGCGGGAGTGGGAACTCTTGTATTTCATGGAACAACAAAGGGAATTGTTCCAGTTTTTTTAGGCTCTAGTTTTGCCTTTATAACGGCCATTGCCATTAACTTACAGGCCTTAGGTATTGGAGCGGTTAAAGGAGGGATTATTGCTACAGGACTTGTCTATGTTTTGATGGCAGGAGTCATTAAATTAGTAGGAGTAGAGCATGTGAAGTCTTTTTTTCCACCTGTTGTAGTGGGTCCTATCATTATGGTTATTGGGCTACGCTTAAGTCCTACAGCTATACAGATGATTGGTTATACACCTATTATGAATGAAAATCCAGAAGGTGCCAAGATGGCAGAAGTATTAGTGGCTAATGGCTTTAAGGTGGATGCCAGTATTTTTAATAAAACATCAGATATTTTTTACATAGATCCTAAAAGTTTAATAGTGGCAAGTATTGTTGTCATAACCATGATTATTGTTTCCATATTTGCTAAAGGATTCTTTAAATTAGTACCTATTCTTATTTCTGTTTTAGTAGGCTATGTAGCAGCCCTTTGCTTAGGTATGGTAGATACTTCAACGATTGCATTGGCGCCATGGATTGGTTTCTCTGAGACAGGACTTGAACACTTTATGGCCTTACCAAGCTTTTCATGGGAAGCTATTATAGGGATTGCCCCTATAGCACTCGTTGTTTTCATTGAGCATATTGGAGATATTACAACGAATGGAGCAGTCGTTGGAAAAGATTTCTTTGCTAATCCAGGTATTCATCGGACCCTCCTAGGAGATGGTCTTGCAACAATGGTTGCGGGTTTTATAGGAGGACCAGCTAATACGACGTATGGTGAAAATACAGGCGTATTAGCTGTAACTAAAGTTTACAATCCTCAGATTTTACGTATTGCAGCTCTTATTGCTATTCTACTCAGTATGTGTGGTAAATTTACAGCAATTATTCAAACCATCCCCTCATCTGTTATGGGTGGTATTAGTATTATTTTATTTGGGATGATTGCAAGTGTAGGGGTAAGAACGCTGGTTGATGCACAACTGGATTTTACACATAGTAGAAATTTAATCATTGCCGCCATTATTTTTGTAACAGGTATAGGAATTAATAATATTGCTGTTGTAGGAACCATTACTGTTTCAGGTTTAGCTATTGCAGCGTTTATAGGTGTAGTACTTAATAAACTTTTACCAGAAAATATTTAAAATCAATAAAAACAAGACAAACCCCGTGCACTTTCTTAGTAAAGAAGGGATGTCTTGTTTTTTTATTCAACAATTTGCCTAAATATAAATTTTGAAATGAAATGTGGTAGACAGAAAAAGTCATTTTAGATATAATATAATAAAATTTAAATATTATAAATTATTAAGTTAAATATGCATCTATTAAAGGGGAAAAGCTATGGAGGAGAATGTTGCACTATTTTTAAGTTATTTAAAAAATATAAAGATGTCATCCGATAATACCATTCAGTCCTATGAAAGGGATTTAAAGTATTTTATTCACTATCTAAAGGAACATCACGTTCAACAAGTGGAGGGCTTAACTGCAGAAGTGATTGATGCTTACCTAAAGGATAGGAAGGAGCATCAGAAATCCATGGCAACGGTTTCTCGTACGTTGGCATCCATCCGTGCTTTTTGTCAATATTTAATGAAAGAGGGTTTGCTTCAACAAAATCCAGCACGTGTTATTGCTTTACCTAAAATAGAGAAAAAGGTACCTCGTATTTTAAGTCAGTCACAAATCACCTTGCTTTTAGAGCAGCCTAATGTAAAAGGCATTAAAGGAATACGTGATCGTGCCATGTTAGAATTGTTATATGCTACGGGAATTCGTGTTTCGGAGTTAGTGGCCTTAAAGGTAACAGATATTAATTTACAACAAGGATATATTATTTGTAGAGATGCTCATAAGGAAAGAACGATTCCTATCGGTAAATCAGCAGTTGCTGCTTTACAGCGTTACCTTTCTGAGGTGCGCTATGTTCTTTTAAAGGATAATAGGGACTCTTCCCTGTTTGTCAATTGCAACGGTAATTCCATGACGCGTCAAGGTTTTTGGAAGATATTAAAAACCTATGCTAAATATGCTGATATTACAGAAAGCATTACTCCCCATATGTTAAGACATTCCTTTGCTGCTCACCTTGTACAAAACGGGGCGAATTTAAAATCAGTTCAACAAATGCTAGGCCATTCAGATATCTCTACTACCCAAGTTTACATGCATCTGGACAAAGAGACTGAAGAATTAAAGAATGTTTATAATAAAACCCATCCTCGGGCTTAAACAAGTATAAGTTCAAGAGGTGTGAGCGTATTTCTTTTTAAGAAGTAGGCTCACACCTCTTTTTATTGTCAAAGTGGCCTTTAGGGAGGGTAACAAATACTTAGGGTATACTTGTTGGGAGAAAAAGGGTATAATAAAAAACAGGAGAGATTTCGTCAAATAAAAACAAAAAAGAATAAAATAAGGAAGGTGAATGCTATGAAAAGAGTAATATGGATTGTATTAGATAGTGTAGGGATAGGAGCTATGCCAGATGCTGCCCAGTATGGGGATGAATTGGCCAATACCTTTTCACATGTTTATAACTACAATAAAGGATTAAAACTTAAAAATCTTAAAGCTTTAGGTTGGGGAAATATTGATGGCATAGAAGTGTTAGGAGAAGAGCCTTTACCTCAAGGTGCTTTTGCACGTTTAGCTGAACTTTCAAAAGGGAAAGATACAACGACAGGACATTGGGAAATGATTGGAATTTACACGGAAGTTCCTTTTCCTACGTATCCTCAAGGTTTCCCTAAAGAAATCATGGAGGCTTTTGAGGCACAGATCGGTACTAAAACATTGGGAAATTGTCCAGCTTCAGGTACAGCGATTATTGAGGAACTAGGGGAAGAGCATGTTCAAACCGGCTATCCCATCATCTATACTTCTGCGGATAGTGTTTTCCAAATTGCTGCCCATGAAGAGGTTATTCCTTTAGATAAACTCTATGAAATGTGTGAAATAGCCCGTAATCTTTTAAAAGGGGAGCATGAGGTGGCTCGTGTCATTGCTCGACCTTTTACAGGAGAAGCACCTCACTTTACACGAACAGCCAATCGTAGAGACTTTGCTATTTGTCCACCCACACCTAATTTACTAACTTATTGTGGAGAACAAGGTGTACCTGTTATGGCAGTAGGTAAGATAGAGGATATTTTCAATGGACAAGGTGTAACAGAAGCTATTCATACAAAGAGTAACTTAGAAGGTATAGAAGTGACATTAGAGAGCATGAAAAAGTATGACAAAGGGCTTATTTTTACAAATCTTGTAGATTTTGATATGAAGTGGGGACATCGCAATGACCCAGAGTCCTATGGAAAGGGCTTAGAGGCATTTGATGAAAAGCTCCCAGAGATTATGGCACAAATGACAGAGGAAGATATTTTGATTATTACAGCAGATCATGGTTGTGATCCTACAGTACCTGGTACAGACCATACCCGTGAATATGTTCCTCTACTGATCTATGGCAAAGGAGTGGAACCGGGTTGTAATCTTGGTACCAGACAAAGCTTTGCTGACATTGGGCAAACAGTTGCGGAGATTTTTGGTCTGCCCAGTCTAAAGATTGGACAAAGCTTCTTGGAGTGCATTAAGAAGAAGTAAATAAATGATAATAAATAGGTAAGCATCTCATAAGAAAGCAAGAAGATTAAGCTGGGAGGGTTATTGATATGAGGATGTATGATATTATAGATGATAAAAAAAGAGGTAAGGTGTTATCAAAGGAAGCCATTGACTTCGTGGTTAAGGGTTATACAGAGGGGAGTATCCCCGACTATCAAATGTCTGCTTTATTAATGGCCATTTACTGTAATGGGATGAACAGTGAGGAAACAGCCCATTTGACATTGGCCATGGCTCATAGTGGACATAGGATGGATTTATCTTCTATTGAAGGGATTAAGGTGGACAAACACAGTACAGGAGGCGTAGGAGACAAAACAACGATTGTTTTAGGACCTCTTGTAGCGGCAGCAGGTGTTAAGGTAGCCAAAATGTCAGGGCGTGGCTTAGGGCATACAGGGGGAACCATTGATAAGTTAGAGTCTATCCCAGGTTTTCATGTGGAACTACCTATGGAGGACTTTATAGAGAATGTGAATACTCATGGCATGGCTGTCATTGCTCAAAGTGGTGAGTTTGCTCCAGCAGATAAGAAGCTTTATGCGTTGCGAGATGTAACCGCTACTGTTGATAATGTTTCACTTATTGCCAGCTCCATTATGTCTAAGAAGATTGCGGCAGGGGCAGAGGCTATTGTACTGGATGTGAAATGTGGAAGTGGTGCCTTTATGAAAACACCAGAAGCTGCCATAGAATTAGCAGAAACCATGGTAGCTATTGGAACCAATGTAGGGCGTAAAACGGTAGGGATTGTTTCGGATATGAGTCAGCCTCTTGGCTTTGCAGTAGGGAATGCCTTAGAAGTTATAGAGGCCTTTGAAACCCTTAAAGGGAAAGGACCTGAAGACTTAACAGAATTAACGCTTCACTTAGGCAGTAACATGCTTTATTTAGCCAAGGTATGTGACAGCGTAGAAGCTGCACGAGCACGGGTTAAAGAAGTCATTGCAAATGGTGAAGCTGTGAATAAGCTAAAAGAATGGATTACCTCTCAAGGTGGAGACCCTCGTGTTGTTGACGATTACACCTTATTACCTCATGAAGCCCAAACATATAAAGTGACCTTAGAAGGTGAAGGTTATGTAGCTTCTATTGATGCTGAAAAGGTAGGTAAGACAGCCCTTCTATTAGGAGCAGGTAGAGAAACCAAGGAAAGTTCCATTGACCTTGCAGTAGGTCTTATCATCCATAAAAAAATAGGGGATGTAGTCGCTGCAGGCGAAGCTATTGCTACCCTTTATTACAGTTCAGCTTCACGCCTAGAAGAAGCTAAAGAAATGCTTCAATCAGCTTATTGCTTGAGTAAAGATCAAGTAGAAGCACCTAAACTGATTCATGAAATGATTTATTAAGACACCTAGCCACGTTCTAGAATTAATTTATCTTATTTTCAGGGCTAAGCCTAAAAGTGGGGGCGGAGCATTGGCGAAAGTTGCCCATATATTGCCACTATAGAGACAAATTTTCACTTGCTTAAGTATGAATCTAGCCCCATTTTAATCATTGGAGTCTGTCATTCATATAAATGACAACTTTTGTACTGCAAAAAAATATTTTGGAGGAAGTATAATAATGGAGCATAGCAAGAAATTAACAAATGAAGTGGGTGCGCCAATAGCCGACAATGAGCATGCAATAACAGCCGGTCCTAGAGGGCCAGTGGTTATGCAAGATGTATGGCTAATGGAAAAAATGGCACATTTCAACCGAGAGGTTATACCAGAACGTCGTATGCACGCAAATAATGGGCTCATTGAGGTAACCATAAAACCATGAGTATAAAAGATAGATTGCTTATTATATTAGGTTTTATTTTTCTTGCAATAGGTGCAATAGGTCTATTTTTCCCAATATTACCCACCACTCCTTTTGTCCTTCTGGCTGCCGCTTGTTTTACCAGTAGCAAAAAGCTGTCAAACGGGTTAGCAAATAGTCAATTATTTGGTGAGTATATCATCAACTATAGAGAACGCAATGGACTAAGTAATAAAGCAGTTATCAGGAGTCTCAGTTTTCTATGGAGCATGCTGATGCTGTCTATTATATACATTCGTTCTTTGTGGTCAACAATTCTTATGCCTTGTATAGGGATTGCGGTAACCATTCATATACTCTGGATAGCCAAGCCAAAAGAAAAAAAGGTGGTACAAGAGAAGCTGAGAGTGGATAAGAGAATAATTGAATAACATGAACGAGATGAAAGAATAATGAAATGTGTTTGAAGAAATAAACCTTAAGTGCTGTTTTTTGCAAAATAAAAAACAGCTTACTTAAGGTTTTTTTATGTATTTTAAAGGTGTGTCCTTCAGAAAAAAGTATAATTTGCAGATAATGACAAATACTAGAAGCAAATAAGATGGAGGAGGTACTTATGAGAAATAAGAAAATTATCATAGGATTTGTTATAATCATGCAATGCTGTTCTTCTTGCCTGACTCAGGCAGTAGAGACAAAGAAAGTAACTTCATTAGGAGAAACAGCTAGAAGTTATGTACTCATGGAGCAAACCAGTGGAAAGATTCTTTTGGAGAAGGCCAAGGATACGCCTTATCCTCCTGCTAGCATTACCAAAATTATGACGCTTATACTCATCAATGATGCCATTTCAGCAGGTAAGATCCATTGGGAGGATAAGGTATCTGTCAGTGAACATGCAGCCCATATGGGTGGTTCTCAAGTATTTATGGAGCCTGGTGAGGAGCAGACCGTTAGAGATTTAGTGAAATGTATTTGTATTGCTTCAGCCAATGATGCAGCGGTAGCTATGGGTGAATATATTGCCGGAAGCGAAGAACAGTTTGTAAACATGATGAATGAGCGAGCCAAAGGCTTAGGCATGAATCATACCACTTTTATCAATGCTTGTGGCCTTCATGCCGAGGGACATGTGTCAACAGCAGAGGATATTGCTTTAATGTCACGGGAATTAATGGAGAAATATCCTGAAATGTCTAAGACCTTAACCACTTGGATGGATAGTATTATTCACCGCACCAGACGTGGTGAATTGGAATTTGGCTTGTCTAATACCAACAAAATGATTAAATGGTACAATGGCATTACAGGTCTTAAAACAGGCTATACACCTGAAGCTAAGCATTGTGTCAGTGCTACAGCAAGTCGTGAGGGCATGCAGCTTATAGCTGTTATTATGGGAGCTCAAGATGGCAAGATTCGTTTTCAAGAGGCAGCACAGCTCTTGGATTATGGCTTTGCCAATTATAGAGTCAAAACAGGTCCTAAATTAGGAACAGTAGTGGGTCAAGTGAATGTTAAAAAAGGAGATAAGGAATTTTTAGAGGTAACGCCAGCAGAAACGAAAGCCCTTGTTGTACCAAAGCAGAATGATAAAGAAGAGCTAACTTATACAGTGGAGTATAATAAGGGGCTTTGTGCCCCTATTAACAAAGGTCAAGAGGTAGGGACCATTACCTATACTTTAGGTGACAAGGAAATGGGTAAAGAACCTGTTGTAGCGGCTTATGCCATTCATAAAGCTAAATTAAGTGATATGCTTCCTTACATGTTAAAACGTTATTTTAGCTTTTCAAAATAGGATGGAGGACAAAAGAAAGGAAGTGGAGCAAAGATGGAGATAAGAGACATTTTTGCTTCACTCTTTATCTTTTCTTTCATTCTCCTAAGGAGATGTGGTAAACTATAAGTTGAGTATAGAAAAGTAGGAGGACGAAAAGTGTGGTAGTAACATTTAAATTACAAGATTTTGAAGGGCCTTTGGACTTACTGTTGTATCTCATTGAGAAGAATAAAATGAATATTTATGATATAGAGATTGCTGCTATTACAGATCAGTACATGGCTTATTTAGAAGATACCTCAGAAGTGCAATTAGAGCAGCTGAGTGAATTTATTGTAATGGCCTCTACTTTACTCTTTATCAAATCCCGTATGCTTTTACCAAAAGAGCCACAGCTTATAGAATCAGAAGAAGACCCAAGAGAAGAATTGATACGTAAACTTTTAGAATATAAAAAGGTGAAATATGTTTCTGAGCAACTAAAAGAGCATCAAGAGGATTCAGATACCTATTGTTTTAGAAATCAAGTGGCCCAGATGAAAGTACCAGAGACTGAGATTCCCTATGATGTTCTTTTAGAAGATATTAGTCTTAAAGGTCTTTATGATACCTTTGAAATGCTTATGCGTCAAAAAGACTTAGACCTTCAAGAGAAAAAGGAACGCCGAATAGATCATAATATTCTCAGAAAAGATGTTTATACCATCGAACAAAAGAGTCAGTATTTATTAAATTTAATCACCTTAAAAAAGAAGGTCACTTTTTTTGAGATTTGTTCCAAGGAGATGCCTAAAATTGAACTTATTGTTACTTTTATGGCTCTTTTGGAATTAGTACACAAGAAGCAGATTCAAATTGAACAAGAGCATCCTTTAGGGGATATTCAGATAAAAGGAGGGACAGGGGATGCAGAAGTCAGAGATTGAAAGTGCCATAGAAGCATTACTTTTTTATTCAGGAGATATTATTAGCTGCCATCGTCTTTGCGAAATCTGTGATGCAGAAGCTATTAGTATACATATGGCTATTTATAAGTTAAATGAGTTTTATGAAAAAACGCATAGTGGTATTGAAATAATAGAAGTAGGAGAAGGTTATCAAATGTGTACTGCTCCTCGCCATATGGGCCTTATTCAACGTTTTAAACAGAAACCAGTAAAAAATTTGTTGACACAGGCCCTTATTGAGACTTTGGCAATCGTGGCTTATTCTCAACCTATTACCCGTACACAGATTGAGGATATACGTGGAGTAAGGTGTGAGCATGCTATTGGAAAACTTATAGAATATGGGCTTATTGAGGAGGTAGGTCGCCTAAATGTCATTGGTCGCCCTATCCTCTTTGGGACAACGGCAGAGTTCTTAAGACATTTTGGTTTTAAAAATCTAGAAGAACTCCCTAAGATTAAAGAAGAACTTTTAGAAAAGTTCAAGGAAGAAGTTCAATTGGAAATGAACTATTATGAAGACCAAGTCAAGGAAGAAGGAACAACTTCTTCTTAAGTGGTGTATAAAAAAAGAGGAAATGAGAGATGATTTTAGAGTAAGTAACGGGTAAGCAGAGGCTTACTTTAAAAGGAGACACGACGATGAAATTATTTCCCATATCTCTTATGTTTTTAACCACTCTTTTAGCAACGGAGTTAACCATGGCTTATCCTGGGCCTCCGGTGGTGAAATCAAAGGGTGCTGTATTAATAGAGCAAGAGAGTAAACGCATTCTCTATGGCAAGGAAGAAAAAACACCACTTCCTATGGCCAGTACCACTAAGGTCATGACGTGTATTGTGGCTTTAGAAAAGGGCAATCTGGATGATCTTGTCACTGTTTCCTCACGGGCAGCTAGTGCTCCCCCAGTGAAATTACACCTTAAAGTAGGTGAAAAACAACGTTTAGGAGATTTGTTGTATTCTTTGATGCTGGAATCCCATAATGATACAGCTATTGCCGTTGCTGAGCATATTGGTGGGAGTGTAGAAGATTTTTGCGAGATGATGAATCAAAAAGCCTATGAGTTAGGAGCTACCACTACAAGTTTTCAGACACCTAATGGTTTAGATGCTCCTAAACATTATACAAGCCCTTATGATTTAGCGCTTATTGGGGCCTATGCCTTACAAAATCCTGAATTTGTTAAAATTGTTACTACAGAAAATATAGCCATTCCTACTACCGCAGTAGAAGGAAGTAAGCCTCATAGCTTACAAAATAAAAATCGCTTTTTATATACTTATCCCAATGCAACAGGTATGAAGACAGGTTTTACCAGCAAAGCAGGTCATTGTTTTATTGGTTCTGCTAAACAAGAAGATATGCAACTTGTTGGTGTGGCTTTAGGTGCAGGTTGGGGGGATAAGGGGAAGACACAAAAATATCAAGATGTGATAACCTTAATGAATTATGGTTTTAAACACTATAAAAAAGTAAAGGTTTTGGAGCCTACCACCCACTATGAAGAAATAAAAGTTAAAAAGGGCATTGTTAAACAAGTACCACTCGAATGTACAGAGACACTTATCATACCTTTACTCCAAGAGGAAAAAGAGAATCTAACCTTAAAGAAAGTGGTCCCTAGGGAGTTAGTAGCACCTCTCAAAAAGGGACAAAAGGTAGGAGAAATTGAAATTCGTTGTAATGAAGTACTTTTAGGTAAAGCAGATTTGAAGATTCAAGAAGCCGTTCGAAAGGCCACTTTACTAGACTATGTGAAAGGATTTTTTAAAAAATAGTAAATAGAAAGAGAAAATAGAGGAGGAAGCAATGAGATTACAGAAGTATTTAGCCCAATGTGGGATAGCTTCTCGCCGCAAGTGTGAAGCCTATATTTTAGAGGGGCGTATTGCAGTAAATGGACAAGTTGTAATGGAGTTAGGAACACAAGTAGAGGAAGGGGATCAAGTCAGTTTTGATGGAGCCCTAGTAAAATGTGAGGAAAAGCTTGTCTACTACTTAGTAAATAAGCCAGCAGGTTATGTTA
Organism: Bacillota bacterium; assembly: GCA_023412455.1. GTDB lineage: Bacteria > Bacillota > Clostridia > Lachnospirales > Cellulosilyticaceae > Sporanaerobium. The sequence continues at coordinate 1,385 of JAEYNQ010000081.1, read as the reverse complement.
CAACAGTACAAGATGAAAAGGGGCGTCCTACGATAATGGACATTATGGGAGAAGTAGATAAGCGTATTTTTCCAGTGGGACGACTGGACTATAATACATCAGGATTGTTATTAATGACTAACGATGGGGAGTTAACCTATGCCCTAACCCACCCAAAGCATGAAGTAGATAAAACCTATAAAGTTCGCGTAAAAGGTCGTGTAAGTGATAAAAATGTGGAGCGACTTCAAATCGGCGTCATGTTAGAAGGGAAGGTGACTGCACCTGCTAAAGTACAGATTTTAAGTCGAACGGAAGAGAGTACTGAAATGACTATAACCATTCATGAAGGGCGCAATCGCCAAGTACGAAAGATGTGTGAATGTATTGGTCATCAAGTGAGTAAGCTCACCCGTATTGCCATTGGGGAGATTGTACTTGAAAAATTACCTCGTGGACAATATCGCCCCCTTACAGCAGCAGAACTGGCTTATTTAAAAAAAGTAGGTGGTTTGGATGCTGACTAGGACCATGACAGATAATGCCCATTTTCTCATAAAAGAAGCCATTAAGGGGCGAGCTCCCAATAGCTTAGTGGCTATGGATGCTACGGTAGGAAATGGTTCGGATTTAGCTTTTTTAGTAGGTTGCCCTAGTATAGGCAAGGTGTTTGGGTTTGATATTCAAGCACAGGCTGTTGCTGCCAGTTATGAAAAGGTAAAAGACTATGGGGACAAGGTAGAATGGATTCTAGCATCTCATATAAACCTTCCCTATTATATAAAGGCCATAGATGTAGCCATGTTTAATTTGGGCTATTTACCCCATGGGAGTAAAAACTGCACAACCCAGGTAGATAGTAGTCTTATGGCTATTCAGGAGACTTTAAAGCGCCTTCGCCCTCAAGGTATTATGACCATTATGACCTATCCAGGACATGAAGAAGGAGAGCGTGAGCATGAGGCTATAGAAACGTATTTATCCACTCAATTACCGGCCTATTTCTTAGTGTTGCAACTCACTTCTTGTAATGTTAAAGGTCATTGCCCCAAGCTTTTTGTAATATCTAATCAAACAAATAAGTAAGATTGGTCAAGTTAAAAACTTAATCAATCTTTTTTTTGTATAAAATGCCATAAAATAATTTAATTATTTTACATATTATAAAAAATAAAATTATGAAAATATTTAATTATAAAAAATAAAATGATAAAAATCTAAAATAAAGCTATTAAAATAAAAAAAGATAAAATCAAAACCTAATAAATAAGTCATTATATTGAAAGCATAAAAATAAAATATATAATTTGACATTTTTTAATAAAATTATTAATTTATATTGAATATTGCTCTGTAGTTTAGTAAAATGTAAGTGGCGATTTTTGCACTTTGCTTTAAATAATTTA
>JAEYNQ010000006.1 GCA_023412455.1 Bacillota bacterium | reverse complement strand
GGTGCTGTCACACCTAGTGTGAATGCTACTGAAAATGAAGTAGTTTTTGGGGGAGAAAAGAGATTAGAGGGACTTATTAAATCCACACTGAAGATTATGGATGCAGACTTATACGTGGTTTTAAATGGTTGTATTGGTGAGCTTGTTGGGGATGATGTAGGTGCCGTCGTTGATAAATTTCAAAAGCAAGATATCCCTATTGTATTTGCAGATACAGGAGGGTTCAAAGGCAATAATTTTATTGGTCATGAGCTCATTGTAGAAGCTATTATTGATCAATATGTAGATAAATTTGCTAAGGATAAACAGGTGAAAGAGCAGGGGCTTGTGAATGTATGGACAGAATTACCCTATCAAAATCCTATGTGGCGTGGAGATTTAAAAGAAATTAAACGCCTATTAGAAGGAGCAGGATTTAAGGTTAATATTTTATTTGGTCAAGGCTCAGGAGGTGTTGAAGAATGGAAGACGATACCTAATGCCCAGTTTAACCTTGTACTTTCACCTTGGCTAGGATTAAAAACAGCTCAGCACCTAGAAAGAAAGTATAACCAACCTTATTTGCACATTCCTGTATTACCAATAGGAGCAAAGGAGGTAGCAAAGTTTATAAGAGAAGTAGTGAGCTTTGCAGGCATTGATGCTTCTAAAGCAGAAGCATTCATTGAAAAAGAAGAGAAAGAGTACTATTACTATTTAGAGCAATTTGCTGATTTTTATTCTGAGTATTGGTGGGGATTACCTGCCACTTATGCAGTGGTAGGAGATAGCACTTATAATTTAGCCATTAATAAATTCCTAGTTAATCAATTAGGACTTATTCCAGCCATACAGATTATTACAGATAATACGCCAGAAAAATACAGGGGAGCTATTGAGGAGGAATACAAAAAATTAGCGGAGGATGTATCTGTCCAAGTAGAGTTTGTAGAGGATGGTTATATAGTAGGTGAAATCTTAAAGAAAGCAGATTATGGACATAAGCCCCCTGTTATATTTGGATCCACTTGGGAGAGAGATACAGCAAGGGATCTTAAAGGGTATATTGTAGAAATAGCATTTCCTGTTTCTTATGAAGTTGTCATTAACAGGACTTATGTTGGATATGTTGGTGCATTAACCTTATTGGAAAAAATATTTACAACTTCCATTAGCAAGAGTGCATAATAAAAATTTTAGGAGGAAGTATAATGAAAAATTTTAAAAAGGTGTTATTTATAGTAACTATAGTAGGTATAACAACAATAGCAGCAGGATGTGGAAAGACAGAAAATCAAGTAGCTACTAAAGCTAACTCACAAGAAGCAACAAAGTACAAATATGGGAAACTTAAAATCCAAGCTTTAAGTGGCGCTGTATGTGGGGCACCTTCCTATATTGCACTTGAAAAAGGTTTCTTTGCAGAAGAAGGGCTCGATGTAGAGCTAGTAAGCGGGACACTTGATGAAAATAAAACAGGCCTTGCTACAGGTGAGTTTGTTGTGACAAATGGAGACTTTCAATGGTTCCCTTCTATTCAACAAGGCATTGATTTAAAGATTATTGGTGGGCTTCACAAAGGATGTATCAAAATTGTAGTACCCCCTAACTCGCCTATTAAAACAGTGGCAGATTTGGCAGGTAAAAATATAGGAGTAGATGAAATTGGTGGAACACCTATGTCTGTTGCTTCTATTGCACTAGCAGATGCAGGCATTGATCCAACCACAGGGGTAACTTGGAAACCTTATCCTTTAGATCAGTTAGTTGAAGGTGTAAATAAGGGAGAAGTAGATGCCTTTGCCGCATGGGATCCCTATGGAACCTTTGCTGTAGACAATAATAACTATGTGAGTCTAGTAGATATAGCAACAGATCCACTATTTGCTGGAAAGAGCTGCTGCTTTTTATACGCTAGTGGCAAGGCAATAGAGGAAAATCCAGAGAAAGTGGCGGCTATTGCAAGAGCTTATGAAAAAGCTACTAAGTGGATTAAAGAGAATCCAGAAGAAGCAGCCAAGATAGAAATAGAGAAAGGTTATGTAGCTGCTGAGGATGCAGCATTTATAACGAAGTTGATTGAATCCTATGATTATGAGTTTACAACCGCAGCAGCTAAAGAAGACATTAGTTATTTTGTCCAAAAGTTAGACAAAACAGGCTTTTTAAAAGAGGGAACAGACCCAGAAACTTTTGCAAATGAAACATATTATGACATATTAGGAGCTAATAAATAAAGGGGGGACACTATGAGCGTAGAACAAGTAACACTTAGCGAGGTGAGAAAGGTCACTCCAACTGTACTGACTAAATGGAAAGAGGAAAAAGGAAGTTGGAGAAGTAGTGCTATCCTTATTTATATCATCGCTTTAATTGAAGCTTATACCCTTCCCCTAAAACAAGACGTTGATTTAAGAGCCTATACGGTTTTTCTGATTTTGATGATTTCCTTTCTAGTATTTAATAATCTAAGAGCTATAAAAAATGAAAAAATAAGAACTTCCATAAAGTATAAGGCAGAGTTTTATACAGCAATAGGTGGCATTCTGATTGTATGGGATTTACTAACCACTAAAACCAATACATTACCACTCCCGTTCTTTCCTAGTGTTATTCAAATTTTGCAGGTGATAGGTGAAGATTATCAAACCCTCCTTATTAGTACAGCACATTCTCTTAGATTAATAGTATTAGGATTTACTATTGGAACCATACTAGGCATGATTATTGGTATATTAATCGGGTGGTATCGCAAATGGCATTATTGGGTATTTCCATTAGTTAAGCTCATGGGGGTTATCCCTACAACAGCTTGGATTCCTATTGTCATGTATATCTTTCCTTCTAGCTTTTATGCTCAAATCTTTTTAATAGTGATCTGTGTATGTTTCCCTGTAGCTTTTATGACCTGTTCAGGGGTGGAGAACTTACCTAAATCTTATTTTGAAGCAGCCAGAACCTTAGGAGGAGATGAGAAATTTTTAATCTTTAAGGTGGCTATTCCAGGAGCAATGCCTTCTATTTTTACAGGGATTTATACAGCTACAGGCATTTCCTTTGCTACCTTAGTGGTTTCAGAAATGATAGGGGCAAAAGCTGGTCTAGGATGGTATATTTCTTGGGCAAAAAGTTGGTCTAACTATGCCAAGGTTTATGCGTCTATTGTGATTATGGCAGTTATTTTCTCCTTAGTTATGGCAGTCATTTATAAGATTAGAGATTCGGTATTAGTATGGCAAAGGGGATTATTAAAATGACAGATAATAAAAATGGAGGCGGAAATATTTCGATTTATGGTGTTAATAGAATTTATATTGATGCCAATGGAAATGAAGTTGAAGCCCTTAAAAATGTAGATTTAGAAGTTAGAAATGGCGAGTTTATCTCTTTTATAGGTCCTTCAGGGTGTGGTAAAACCACCCTGCTAAGACTGATAGCTGGGATAGATGAGGCGCAAAGTGGAGAGATTTACTTAGATCATGAAAAGGTGGTAGGAACTCATTATGAGAGAGGTTATGTTTTTCAACAAGCTAACCTCTTTCCATGGGCAAGTATTGAAGAAAATATTGCATCAGGACTTAAGGCAAGAGGAGTATATAAGGAGCAGAAAGAAGACGTGGCTCATTTTATTAAGATTGCAGGTCTAGAAGGCTTTGAAAAATCTTATCCTCATCAAATATCTGGAGGAATGGCACAAAGAGCCTCTCTCGTAAGAGCGCTTATTAATAAGCCAAAGGTATTACTTTTAGACGAGCCAATGGGAGCGCTAGATTCCTTTACACGCTTTGCTCTGCAAGATAAGTTATTAGAGCTATGGAAAGAAAAGCAAAGTACCATGCTTTTAGTAACCCATGATGTAGATGAAGCAGTTTATTTAAGTGATCGTATTGTTATTATGACGCCCAGGCCAGGGAGGATAGAAGAGATTGTGGAAGTAAAACTAAGCAAGCCACGTATTCGCACAAGTCCTGCTTTTATAGAACTAAGAAATGATATTTTAGAAAAGCTTCATCTAGTAAGCCGTGAAGAGGAAACCGATTACTACATTTAAAGAAAGGAGTAGGCAATGATAGAAGAAGGCGTATATCAAGTAAAGGGCATGACTTGCACACTATGTAGCATTATTATCGAAAATGCCATGGGTGGGTTAAGAGGTGTAAAGAGCGTGAATGTCAGCTATACTTCAGAAAAAATGAAAATAACATATGAAACAGAAGAAATAACGATAGAAACTATTAAAAGTAAGCTTCAAAAGAGTGGCTTTTATTTATGGGAGCCCAGTGAAGCAGATGCCACTAGCCAAAGGCCATATACTAAGCTAAGAAATACGGTTATTTTTTCTTTTATTTTAACAAGTCCCATGCTACTGATGATGCTTGTGGGAGGTGGAAATGATTGCTGTATTTCTTTTGATTTTCTTTCCCAAAGTGCTTTTCATAGGTGGATAGCTAGGCTAAATTATCAGTTGCTATTTTTACATGATTGGCGGTTTCAATTATTTTTATCCACACCAGTGCAGTTTATCATTGGCAAACGTTTTTATAAAATGGCTTATTATGCTATAAAAGCAAAAGAGTTAAATATGGATGTTTTGGTAGCCCTAGGAACAAGTATTACTTATTTCTACAGCTTGTATATTGCCTTATTTCATCAAGCTAATAGTGCTGGAATGAAGCCTGTTTACTTTGAATCTTCTATGATGGTCATTACCTTTGTACTTTTAGGAAAATACTTGGAAGAAAAAGCGAAGGGAAGGGCTTCTAAGGCTATTGAGGCATTAGGAGACTTAAGGATAAAAACGGCTAGAGTGCTTAAGGAAGAAAATGAAGTAGAAGTATCCGTGGAGCAGGTGCAGGTAGGAGATATTATTCTTGTAAAGCCAGGAGAAAAAGTTCCACTAGATGGTGTGATTACTAAGGGAGAGAGCAGTGTAGATGAATCACTGTTTACAGGTGAAAGCTTGCCGGTGACAAAGAAAGTTGGGGATTCGTTAATAGGCACAACACTTAACAAGCAAGGCATTCTTTATTATAGGGTGACAACTATTGAATCAGAAGGAAAGTTTAGTGAAATTGTGAGATTAGTTGAAGAAGCCCAAGACAGTAAGCCACCTATTCAGAAGCTAGTAGATCAGGTATGTCAATTTTTCGTACCAGTGGTTATAGTGTTAGCAATTCTTACCTTTTTAGTATGGGAATTTATTATCTTTAGAGGAATGCCTTATTTTATTCCAAAGTCTATGCTTTATGGCATTTCAGTACTTGTGATTTCTTGTCCCTGCGCATTAGGTTTAGCAACGCCTACTGCACTTATTTCCGGGTTGGGGAATCTAGCTAAAGAAGGCATATTGGTGAAGGATGGGAATATGAGTAAAATTGCTAAAGCAGATACCATAGTATTTGATAAAACAGGAACCTTAACAAAGGGAAATGTAACCATAGCAGATGAAGTAAGAACAGAAGCCAAGGAGACTATCCAAGCACTCAAAAACATACATATGAAAACCATCATGCTAACAGGTGACCAAAAGGAAGTAGCTAGTCAAATAGCTAATGAAGTAGGCATCAAGGAGTATATAGCAGAGGTGCTGCCAAGTCAAAAAGGTGAAACAATAGAAAAGCTTAGGAAAGATAAGAAAAAAGTAATCATGGTGGGAGATGGCATAAATGATGCCATTGCCCTTGCTAAAGCTGATGTAGGTATTGCTATGGGGAGTGGGACAAATGTAGCTCTTGAAGCGGGTGATGTTATCTTATTAAAAAATGATTTAAGGGCTATTCCTATACTTATTAAACAGGCCAAAAGAATACAAAGAAAAATAGCACAAAACCTTATTTTTGCTTTTATATATAATGTGATAGCAATCCCCATTGCTATGTCAGGACAATTGACCCCAGCTA
>JAEYNQ010000304.1 GCA_023412455.1 Bacillota bacterium | reverse complement strand
TAAAGTCATCTGTATCGATATCTACATATTTAGATATAACAGCTACAATATCTGCTCGCATCATTTCTAATAATTCTGTTGAACAGTTCATACGATCATGAATAAGTACCAATTTTAATCGGTCTTTCGCTACTGAACTGGATTTATTTTTCTTCCCAAATAAGCTATTAAAGTCCATTATCCCCATCACCTTCTCTCTATTGATTTCCAAATCCGAAAACCTTTTTAATCTTGCCCATAAAGCCGGATGATACATTAAGATCTAAGAATGGACATTCTATCCCTTGCACGCGGTCTGCTATATTCTTAAAAGCTTTACTGGCTAAAGAACTTCCTTCAATAACAGCGGGTTCCCCCTTATTGGTGGTGACTACAATATTTTCATCATCTGGTACAACGCCAATAAGGTCAATGGCTAAGATTTCAACCACATCTTCCATAGCCATCATATCCCCACGTTTTACCATATTCATACGTACACGGTTAATGATCAACTGAATCTTAGATACACCATGAGATTCTAATAAGCCAATAATACGGTCTGCATCTCTTACCGCTGAAACTTCTGGGGTTGTTACCACAAGGGCCCGATCTGCTCCTGCAATAGCATTTTTGAAACCTTGTTCAATTCCCGCTGGGCAATCTAGTAAAATATATTCAAAGTCTTCTTTTAGCGCATCACATAACTTTTTCATTTGTTCAGGGCTAACTGCATTTTTATCACGGGTTTGAGCAGCTGGTAATAAAAACAATCCTTCAAAACGCTTATCTTTAATAAGCGCTTGCTTTAAGCGACACCTACCTTCTACTACATCAACTAAATCATAAACGATCCTATTTTCAAGCCCCATAACAACATCTAAGTTACGTAATCCAATATCTGCATCAACTAATACAACTTTTTTACCAGCTAATGTTAATGCTGTTCCTACATTGGCAGAAGTAGTTGTTTTTCCTACCCCACCTTTACCTGATGTGACTACAATTACTTCACTCATCTTAAGCCCCCTATAATTAATTTCTCTTCTATTTTAGCATATCATTTAAGGTCTTGGTATCCATTTGACTGATATAGATTTCCTCTTCATACAAATAGGCTATTAGTGGACCACCATCTAATTCCTCATAAGCTGCTCCTCCATTAGGTGATTGTGCAATAATGGACCCAATTCCAATTTGAATCGGTTTCATACTATTAGCCACTACAAGAGGCTTAGGGAAAGCTGGGTCCATTCCTGCATGGACCTTTCCCTTAAGGCTCCCAATGATTAAAATATGTCCTCCGGCTGTAACTAATCCACCTGGATTAACATCCCCCAATACAATGACATTTCCATTGGAGTGAACATGATTTCCTGAACGTACTATCCCAAAATGAAAATGGGTCAATGAAGCCTCGCCTGTTTCAATCTGTGTTTTGATCCACTTTAAATAATTATTTTCCTCAAAAACTTCTTTTTCCTCTTCAAATTCATGCACAAAGGAAATATTGACAATGTTTTGATTCGTTAGAAGTTCCATTAAAAGACCTTGTTGCTTTTCACTTAATGGTCTCCCTTTAAAACGCAAAGATACTTTAGAACCTTTAAAAAAACGTTCTGAATCTTTAAGTTTTTGCTTAAAGCATGCTAGCACATCTTCAAAATCTGCTGTTTCATCTAGCCAAACAGCAATGCCATCTGCATAACCTTTAAAAACAACCAAATTATCCTGCCCCATATTTTTCCCCCTCTAGTGTATGAATGTATTCTCTAAAGTAGTTTTATCTTCCTGAGTTCCTATTTTGAAATAACTTTCAAGAATATCTCTGGCAATAAGCTGACTTGCACTTCCTAAACTATCAGCATTGTACAGTGTAACCACCACAGCAATCTGTGGCTTCTCATAAGGAGCAAATCCTACAAACCAACCATGTTCATGCTTTCCATCCTCAGCTGTTCCAGTTTTTGCACCTATAGTTATAGGAAAAGTCCTAAAAACCTCTCGCGCAGTCCCTTCACTCCCTTTTGTGACGCTTAACATTCCCTTATGAATAAGATCCATCGTTTTATCAGATATTGCAATGTGTTCACTAGATTGTGAAGAGCTTGTCTCATAGGCACTTATAGCTTGTTTATAGTTTCTAGTTGCGCTTATTAAGGTCAAATCATAGTTAGCCCTTCTATTAGCTATTTTAGCAATATAACGTACAATCTGTAAAGGTGAAAAGGCATTATTTGCCTGTCCCATGGCTGTACGTACAGTAAACCCATCTGTCCACTTCAATTCTACACCATCGAACAACTCATTGACAATCAAATTTATAATATTTTGTCTCATTTTTGTTATTAATTCTACTTTATGGCCTTCAAGTTGCTCTTGAAGATGGTTTTTACTTTCAAAAAGCTTATTAGCCTCTTGCCTTCCTCCTGGTTCTCTAATTTCTTTCCGATAGGCTTTTAAATAAGCTTGTTCATACCTATCTAAAAGTTCATTGGTAGGAATCCTATCTATTGCTTCTTTAAGTTGCTGATTAAGGGGATCATCCAACATACTCTCCAAAGCTTCACTTAAAGCTTTTTGTACCTTTACTTCTAAGGTTAATTGTGAAACATCTTGCATCGTTCCATTAACAACCTGATTCATGACCTCTGAAAAGTCAGTGCCTAATTTTTTTTGGATTTGTACAAGGCATTCTTCTAAAAGAGGGGTATAATAAGGTTCCATTACTTGTTGTAAATAGGGTTCTAATTGCCTTTTGAGTTCGTCTTCAAAAACCTTATTAGCCTCCCTTTCTTTACTCACATAAAGCTCCTTTTGGAGCTTTGATTTGATACGGCTTAAGCTTTCTTCTTTTGTATGACCTTGCATATTCTTAAGATTTGTTAAAACTTCTCCTACCCTCTGCTTAACCAAATTAAGAGGGGAAGAAATATTAGGAGTCGCTTCATCTAACTCAATGCCTGTCTTCTGACCTAAGCCAAAAAGGTTGGCATAGTGATTTAACGCATTAATTCCTTCAAAACCTGTTCCCATCCGTTTCGCTAAACGATAGGCTACTTCATAAAAATAATAATTACAAGAAACTTCAATGGCTCGATTCAGGTCTACTTTCCCATGGCCATTTCCGGAGGTGCTTAGTACCCAACATCTAGGATAAGGTTTACCTGCTTGGGTAAAAGTTCCTGTATCATTGATTTTCTCTTGAGGTGTTATAACTCCTTCTTCTAACCCTGCAATAGCTGTAATCATCTTATAGGTGGATCCTGGAGCTTTCACAGTTTTAGTAGCTCGGTTAACTAAGATACTTCGCTTATCCAATCCATCAATAAGCTGGGAATAGTAGGCATTAAAATCAGTACTGAGTTTGTTATTATCAAAGGAAGGATAGCCTACTAAGCTTAATACCTCCCCACTTTGGACATCTACAACAACTGCTGCTCCACTGCAAGGATCTACTGAAAAGTGCTTAGGCTTTAAATAGCCTTTTTGAAGTTGGTCAATCAGTAACTCTTCTGTTGTTCCTTGCCAATTCTGCTGCATTTCACTTAATACAGAAGGTTCAAAATGCAAAAGCCCTTGCTCCTGTAGTATCCAGAGTAGCTCTTTCTCTGTTATCTTATTTTCATCAAGCCACTCCAATAGTAGCTGTTTAAGGCTAAAGTTCTGTGTCATCAAGGGATCCATCTTCTTATAGGCTTCTTGAAGAGCTTCTCCTACCTGCCTTTGCTTAGAATCAGCTGTGGCTTTTGCTAGTTTATCCAAATCCAGAGTATTACTCTCGATAAGTGACTTTATAAGCACTTTTGATTCCAATGGTTTTTCTCCATTGGATGTGGACTTTAATGAACCTTTGAGACGTTCTATAAGTCCTTCACCCAGTCGCTTTTCCAAACTATTGTAAGTAGCTTTTTGAAGAGATAAATCTAAGGATAAAAAGATATCTTTCCCTTGTGTTTCCTGCTTCTTACTTAGTGTATAAATCCGTCTCCCAAAGTTATCAACTGCTACCCTTTCAAAGCCCTTTTCTCCCTTTAAGCATTCTTCCATGGATTGTTCAATACCCATCTGTCCAATGGAATCCTCCCGGTCATAATTCTTCCCTTGTTGTTGCATCTTGGTCCATTGATTCTCTGTAATGGTCCGGGTATAGCCTAAAATATTACCTACCACTTCACCTTCGGGATAATAGCGAAAGGGTTGAGGCACAATACTAAAGCCTGGATAGGCCTCACGGTTTTCTTCGATTTCACTCATGGTCTGATCAGACACCTTTAAGGCTATATCCACTAATTTATATTGTGAAAAAGAAGATTTAAAAATCTCTACCCTTAAAGCAATAAGCTTTCGAGCCTCTTCTGCTGACAGGCTCTTATCAATTTTAAATTGTTTTCTTAAATAAGCCACCCACTGTTCAGCGGTATACGTTAGAAGCTCTTGTCTTTGTATTTCACTTTCACAAGGTACATTATAGGTAAGCTGATTGATTTGCTGACTCCCACCTGTTAATTTAAAAGGAGCTTTTAAAGAAATGGGAACCTCATCAATAAATGTGTCCCCATTTTTTTCAAGTACCTTTATAACCCTTAATAAGATCTTATTTAAGGGTTCTTTTTCAGATAAGATTTGTTGGTCAAATTTAAGTACATTAATAGACTCATTGATTGCTAGTGGATTGCCATAACGGTCAAAGATCATCCCCCTAGTGGCTGGAATCTCAATGGTACGTTCAGTTTTTCTTCTCATATTATTGGTATACTCTTCATAGTGCAAAACCTGAAGAGCATAGAACCTTAATAAAAGCCACAAAAATAGAATACTGGTGATAAAAATGAGGATAAATAAACGATCATGTAGAAGGAGCATAGGTTGCAAAAATCGCTTCTTCATCTATGCGCCACCTTCATTTAAAAAATATTACGCGTCTTACGTTCATGCCATTCTATCTTTTCATTGATTAAGTAACTTATCTGATAAACAACAAGGGACAAGGTAATGGTATAAATTAATTCAGGTATAATAATAGATTCTAAAAAATACAAAAATTCTACCTTTCCTCTTAGAATAAAACCAAACATAAAATAGAAACTATAAATCAAACTACTACCTAATGTACATAAAAAAGGAATGATAAAATTTTCACGATAAAAATTTTTATTAAATCTCCCTACAAGGTAACCAATCACCGCATAAATAAGAGCCGTAGAGCCCATGACCAAACCAAAGGATAAGTCATATAATAAACCACCTACTGCCCCTATCACAACACCCTCTCCACTCCCTCTTAATAAGGCAAAGGATACAATAATCATAATCATAAAATTAGGGAGGATATCACCTATCCTTAGATATTCAAAAAGAGTGGTGCTTAGGACTTGCACCACAACTAATAAAAGACCAACTACTGTAACTCTCATTTTGCACCTCGCGCCTCGTTATTTAAAAGGACTAGGACCTGCTCTAAGTGTTTAAAGTCTACAATAGGTCTAACATAGGCATATTGTGTCAAGCCACTTTCACCTGGTACAACCTCTTCCACTGTTCCAATGGGAATTCCTGTAGGAAAATAAAGGGAACTCAGATGAGAAGTAACAACTTGGTCTCCTTTAACAACTTCTGATTCAATATTAATTTCTAATTTACACAGGCCTTCGGAATTCATCGTACTATCTCCTCTTAACATACCAGTATCATTAGTACGTACAATTTTGGCACTTACTGCACTTCTATCGTCAATAATAGAAAGTACTTTTGAGTCAAAAAGGTCAACTTCACTTATACGACCTACTAAGCCCCCATTAGCTAGGATCACACTATCATTGGTGACACCGTGTTTTAAGCCTTTGTCCATTTTAAAGACCTTATACCAATTGCCATTATCCTTTGCAATAACATTGGCCCCAATGCCTTCATACTCACGATAAAGCTGCTTAATAGCTAATAAATCTTTCAAATTGTTATTTTCACTCTTATATTGAATTAAAATACTATTTTCATAGGCTAATTTTTCATTCTCCTCTTTTAGGGCTGTATTAGCTGCTAAGAGAGCTTCTGTATCCTTAAAATAGGCTGCAAGATGTTGCGTTTTCTGTGTTATAAAAAAGATACTCTTTTCAAGAGGATAGAGTAGTGTATTTACCCCTGTACTTACTACAGGGATGTTATACCTCTTTCCTAAAAAGATGATAAGAAGGAGAGTTATGCCTACTGGTACACCTATTTTTTTAAACTTCTTCGTTAGCTTCAAGGCCATCTCCCCTTGTATTATTTATCATCAGCAAAAAGTACTGCCCATTTTTCGATATCTTCAAGGGCATAACCTGTTCCTTTTGCTACACAGTCAAGTGGATCTTCTGCAATTTTAACAGGCATTCCTGTTTCTAGGCTTATGAGTTTATCTAAACCTGTAAGTAAAGCACCGCCACCTGTTAGCATAATGCCACTTTCCATAATATCAGCTGACAATTCTGGTGGTGTTTTTTCAAGTGTTGACTTTATGGCATCAATAATGGCGTTAACTGGCTCTTTAATAGCATCTGTTACTTCACTGGAAGTAATAGTTAAAATTTTAGGAAGTCCTGTTACAAGGTCACGTCCTCTAATGTCCATTGTTTGGTCTTCACCTGTTGGATAGGCTGCTCCAATGGTAATTTTGATTTGTTCAGCTGTACGCTCACCAATCATGAGATTATATTCTCTTTTAATATAAGACACAATATATTCGTCAAACTCATCTCCTGCAATGCGAAGAGATTTACTTGCCACAATACCACCAAGGGAAATAACAGCTACATCGGTTGTTCCTCCACCGATATCTACCACCATGTTACCTGTAGGCTCTTCTACACGAAGATGGGCACCGATAGCTGCAGCCATAGGTTCCTCCATAATAAGAGCTTTCTTTGCTCCAGCCTTTTCTGTTGCTTCCTCTACGGCTCTCTTTTCTACGGAAGTAACCCCAGAAGGTACACATACGATGACACGTGGTTTAGATGCAAAAAGAGATTGCTTATGTGCTTTACCTATAAAATATCTTAACATAGCTTCTGTTGTAGCAAAATCTGCAATAACCCCATCTTTAAGTGGACGAATAGCCACAATACTTCCTGGTGTACGACCAATCATTTGTTTAGCTTCATCACCTACAGCTAATACTTCATTGGTTTTTTCTTTTATAGCCACTACTGAAGGCTCATTGACCACAATACCTCTTCCTTTAACAAATACTAATGTATTGGCCGTTCCAAGGTCTATACCCATATCTTTTCCAAACATCTTCAAATCCTCCTAATTCATCTATCTTATTGAGTAATTTTTAATCTCATATTTATCATCATACAGCCTTTTTTTACCTTTTTCAACTATTCCTATAGAAAATAAAGATAAAAGTAAGGCATTTTTTGGAATATCAACTATTTAAAGGTACCCCTCTCCCTTCAAACTCACATACTGTCCATCTCCAATGATAATATGATCAAGAAGGGGAATTCCTATTAATTCACCGACTTCCTTAAGTCGACTAGTCATTTGTATATCTTCCTTACTAGGAGAAGGGTCTCCACTGGGATGATTATGGACAGCAATAATGCTATACGCTGACTTTTGAATAGCTATCTTATAAACCTCCCTAGGATGTACTATAGAGGCTGTTAGACTGCCTTTTGAAATCTTTTCATAGCTCATCATCTTGGATTTAGCATTCAGTAAAGCCACTATAAAAAGCTCCTCATGGCTATGCCGAACTTCTTCCATAAAGTAATCCGAAACATCTTGTGGACAAGTAAACTTCTGGAGATAGTGATAGCGCTGCTTAGATAGTCGTTTACACATTTCTAGAAGCGCTAGGACTTGAATCGTTTTAACTCTTCCCATGCCTTTTATCTTTCGTAATTCTTCCTCTCGCCATTGAAAAAGAGAGACAATCGCTCCTAAAGGCTCCTTATCCTTTAAAAGCTGCTGGGCAAGTTCTTCTGCACTACACCCTCTTACACCATTTCTTAAAAGAATGGCTAGAAGCTCATTGTCTGTGAGTGCTTCCATCCCAAGTTTCTCGTAACGTTCATATGGCCTATTCTCTACTGGCAAATCGCATATACGCATCTGTACCTTCCCCTTTCTTACAAGATTATTGCCTTAATTTAAAAAACTCATACCAATTAAATGCAAAAAAGTAGGCCTTTTAATGGCCTACTCTCTTTTAAAGTTTATTTAATTTACAAAGCTCTTGATACAGTCTAGAAAGGGGTAACCCCATTACATTATAATAATCGCCTTCTATTCTTTCAACATAAAGAGCTCCTTGGCCTTGAATCCCATAGGCTCCTGCTTTATCAAGTGGTTCATCTGTGGCTAGGTAAATCTCAATTTCTTTTTCTGAAAGCGTTTTCATTTGAACGATTGTCTTCTCACTAAATACATGATAAAAACCTTCCCCCTCGTTAGCTACGCAGACACCTGTATAAACGGCATGTTTCTTACCTGAAAGTTTACGGAGCATTTCCTTTGCCATTAAATGATTAGGGGGTTTTCCTAAAATATCTTCTTCCAAAGCAACTAATGTATCACAACCAATAACCCACTGATCGGGATACGCTTTGGCTACAGCCGCTGCCTTTTGTTTTGCTAAACTCTCCACGTTTTCTCTGGGCGTTTGCATGGAGGAGAGCCTCTCCTCTACTTCTGCCACTTTTACTGAAAAAGTAATAGGCAAACGTCCTAGTAGTTCTTGTCTTCGTGGAGATGAAGAAGCCAAAATCCATTCACTCATCCTATTCTCCTTTTAAACCTACATTTTCTTATAAATCAGTAGACCTGCCACCATTCCTAAAATACCTGCCAAGGTAATGTTTAAACGCACTTGGAAAGAAAGCCAAATAACACCTAAATCCAATTGAATGGGCGTATTTAATCCAAACACTCCTGCATAATTCATCCATTTTAAGAAGTTAACTTGTGTACATAATTCACCCAAGAAGTTTCCAACTGTTAAACCTGCTAGCATGCATAAAATAAGAACCCATAGGCTTGTTGATTTATTAGATAGCATTATTTTCCCCCACTTACTTTTTTTCATTCTAATGAACGTTTTCTAAAAGCATAGCCGTAATAACCTTTGTTGGACATTTCTCTTCACATTTACCACATTTAATACATAAATTTTCATCAATATGAGCTAAGTTATTTTCAAACTTAATGGCTCCAACTTCACATTGTTTCATACACAAGCCACAACCTATACAGCCTACACTACAGCCTAATTTTACGTCTTTACCTCTATCCTGCGATATACAACTTACTTGGTAAGCCGTACCTTCTGGTAAAATTTGAATAATATGTCTTGGACATTCTTTTTCACAAGCCCCACATCCCACACATTTTTCTTGATCAACTATAGGTAGCCCCTTATTAACAGTTAATGCACCGAATTGACATACCTTCACACAACTTCCAAAGCCTAAGCAACCATACTTACATACTTTAGGCCCCCCACCGATAAGCTGGGCATCATGGCAAGTAGGAATGCCCGAATAATTATATTTAGTTTTGGTCACTTCTGAATTCCCTTTACAACCTATAAAGGCAATCTTCTTTACACCAGCAGTTGCCTCAGCACCCATGACCTTTGCAATACCTACTATTTGGTCTTTATTACAAACTGGACAAGCATTAATAGGGCTTTCACCACTTACTATAGCTTTTGCTAACGCTTCACACCCTGCAAAGCCACAACCTCCACAGTTTGCACCTGGTAAGCAATTTTTCACATCTTCTACTCGTTCATCTACAGGTACAGCAAATTTCTTTGCTGCAATACCTAACCCTACTCCGAACACAAGACTTAATCCTCCAATGCACGAAACAGGCAATAAAATAGCTGATATATCCATCTCCCTACTCCTTTCTATGTCTTTAAATTTTAATTAAATTTTGGAAACCTAAAAAGGCAATTGCCATAAAACCAGCTGTAATAAGTGCAATAGGTAACCCCTTAAAGCCTTGTAAAATATCATTATCTTCCATACTTTCACGAATACCTGCAAAGAGGACCATAACAAGGGTAAAACCAATAGCACCCCCTACACCATTTATAATGGATTCAAGAAGATTATAACCTTTTTGCATATTTAAAATAGCTACGCCAAGAACAGCGCAGTTGGTTGTAATAAGTGGTAAGTAAACGCCTAAAGCACTATAGAGAGATGGGCTTAACTTTTGAATAACCATTTCTACAAATTGTACAAGGGCAGCAATCACTAAAATAAAAACCACTGTGTAAAGATATTCCAATTTTAAAGGGACTAATAAAAAGTTATACACTAAATAAGACATCATAGAAGCTAAACCCATTACAAAGGTAACTGCTGCTCCCATACCTAGAGAGGTTTCTACCTTCTTAGAAACACCCAAAAATGGACATGTTCCCAAAAACTTGGTGAGTACGAAGTTATTCACAAGCACTGCACTTAAAAATATTAATAATAAATCCATGTTTCCCCCTCCTAGTTCCTTTTAGCTTTTAAAGTATTTAAGATAGCCATGAGAATACCTAGGGTAAAGTAGGCTCCTGGCGCTAAAATCATAATAATAGCAGGTGTATAACTAACTGGCATCACTTGGTATCCAAAAACCTGACCTGCTCCTAGCACTTCACGAATCATTCCAATGACTGTTAAAGAGAGTGTAAAACCAAGGCCCATTCCCAAACCATCAAAAACAGAAGGTAAAGGTTTATTTTTAAAGGCATAGGCCTCTGCACGTCCTAAAATAATACAGTTAACTACAATAAGTGGAATAAATAAGCCAAGTGCTGCATGTAGAGCTGTGACATAAGCCTGCAGCAATAAATCAATAATGGTTACGAAACTGGCTATAATAACAATAAAGGCTGGAATACGAATTTTATCAGGAATACATTTACGAAGTAAAGAAATAACTAAATTAGAACAAATTAAAACAGCCGTCGTAGCAAGTCCCATTCCTATTGCATTTTTTGCACTGGTTGTAACAGCTAAAGTTGGACACATCCCTAAAACTTGAACAAAAGTTGGATTATCTAATAAAATCCCTGCTTTTAATCTTTCTTTTAATGCATTCATTTACTTCACCTCCTTTAAGAGTTCTTCTTGATGGGCCTTCACATATTCTGATATTTGATTTACACCATCTGTTATAGCTTTTGAAGTAATAGTTGCTCCTGTAATAGCCACAATTTCATTTTCTTGTGCTGTAACTTTTGTCACTTCCAGAGGACTAATTTTTCCTGTAAACTGCTCCATAAAAGTAGGATAAGTAGCATTTGCTCCTAGACCTGGTGTTTCGGTATGAGAGAGGATTTGAATCCCCTTAATTTTACTTTCTGTGTCTAAACCTACTAATAGTTCAATATTTCCGCCATAGCCATTGGTAATGGTTTTAG
>JAEYNQ010000218.1 GCA_023412455.1 Bacillota bacterium | reverse complement strand
TATCTAATAGTTCATAAGGATTCTGTTTGTGATCATCATAATCCTTGCGAAAAACGAAATACATGAGCCTTTGCTCCTCATCAATGATAGGAAGGCAATTTAATTTATGTTCCCAGAGGATATCATTGGCTTCACTTAAAGTAGTAGAAGGTTTACCTACAATAAGTGAAGAAAAGGGTGTCATGAAGTCCTGAATTTTTTTATCTAAGCTATCCCGGCTTATGCGGTAGTCTCGGCTGGTTACGATACCTTGAAGCTTGGTAGAAAGTGTACCATCTTCTGTAATGGCAATAGTAGAGTGTCCCGTTTGTTCTTTAAGGGCTAAGACGTCTTTTAAGGTGTGTGAAGGAGAAAGGTTAGCTACACTTACTACGAAGCCAGCTTTGAAATTTTTAACTTTACGTACCATTTCAGCTTGGGAGGCGATAGACTGAGAACCAAAAATAAAGGATAGGCCACCACATCTGGCAAGAGCAATAGCCAGCTTATTATCAGAAACAGCCTGCATAATAGCTGAAACAAAAGGAACATTAAGCTTAAGAGGTGCTTCTTCACCTTTTTTAAACTTAACAAGAGGTGCCTGAAGGTTGACTTCTGAAGGAATACAATCTTTACGTGTTAGGTTAGGAACTAATAAATACTCACTAAAAGTACGAGAAACTTCACTATAATAAAATGCCACTTAAAAGACCTCCTATGTTAGATTTTCTAAATATTTTACTAAACTAAAATAAGAAAGTCAATTATAAACCAGCAAGGTCATAAATTTTATAGAGGAGAGAGTAGACTAGCCTAGCCCAGTGGAATGTGTTACTATGAAAGAAAAAGTGAGAGTGAAAGGTGATCATTTGAAATCTAAACGTTATAAATTACCTAATAAAATAGATACAAATCCTGCAGATAAGCGGCAGCTTAAGTATATGAAGAGCTTAGGGCTTACCATCCCCCCAGACCTATCACGAAGTGATGCCGAGGCACTCATTAATCGTGAACTGGACGATGATTGTGGAGCCAGTGGTGATTTGAAGTGTTATGCTAAGGCAAAGGAAATCCTTTATTCCGAGTATATAGGGAGTAAACAGCTTTATAATTTACTTTTTGATAATCTCTGTAAAGAAGATAAAACAGCCTTTTTCTGTTTCTGCGTCTATACATTTTATCACAAAGGAGAATCAGAGAACCTACTAAGCCATGAAAAGAGAGAACTCTTTGAAGCCTTTGGGAGAGAGTATGAAAATCACTTTTATTTTCAAACCTCACTAGAGGAGTATACAGGAGAAGAGTGTATGGCCTTCGGGAAATCTACAAGAACTTTAGAGGATGGTAGGACAGAAGTTATTTATGGAGGTAGTATTTATGGGGAGGCCTATAAGCTGGCTTATGCTTATCTTGAAAAGCACCTTTCATAAGGTGAAGGATATTATATCAAGATTAGAGGCTTGAAAAGAAAGAAAAACTATGATAAACTTACTGCATTCATAAAATTAAACGCAATGAAAAGAAGAGTAAGCTTATACATTCTTTCAAAGAGAGCTTCGGGAGCTGAAAAGAAGCAAAGGAGGATAAGCTGAAGATGGTCTTGGAGTGGTGCACCGACGACGGAATCGTCTAGGCTGCAACGGGTTCGCCTGTTATAGCGAGAGAGTATAACCATTAAAATAGCAAATAAGCTATAGGTTGGCGTACTTCATAAGGCTTATGCTGTGAGGCATAAGTGAATTAGAGTGGAACCACGAGCGTGAATAGACCTCGTCTCTATAACACATGTTATAGGGGCGAGTTTTTTGCTTTTTAACGCTTTAATGGCTATCTCAAGAGATTAGGGGCTAAAGGATAAGTACTTCTATATAGATGACATGAGTGATTACAAACAATACGAATATTTTTATAAAGAAGACACAAGATTTTATAATGAAGCACCCATCAAAAGAAGACAATAAGAAATTAGGAGGAAAAGAAAGTGAGTAAACCAAGTTTTTACATTACGACACCTATTTATTACCCAAGTAACAAACTACACATTGGACATTCTTATACGACTGTAGCGGCAGATGCTATGGCACGTTATAAACGTCTTAGGGGCTATGACGTGATGTTTTTAACAGGAACAGATGAGCATGGCCAAAAAATTGAAAGACGTGCAGCCGAAGAGGGTGTTACTCCACAGGCATTTGTGGATAACATTGTAGAGTGGATTAAGGCTCTGTGGAAAACAATGGACATTAGCTATGATGGGTTTATTCGTACAACAGATAAAAGCCATCAAGAAACAGTACAAAAAATCTTTAAAAAGTTATATGACCAAGGGGATATATATAAAAGTGAATACGAAGGTCTTTATTGTACACCTTGTGAAAGCTTTTTTACAGAACATCAATTAGTAGATGGGAAATGTCCTGACTGTGGTAGACCTGTTGAAAAGGTAAAGGAAGAATCTTATTTCTTTAAGCTTTCCAAGTATCAAGATAGACTGATTCAATATATTGAAGAACATCCGGATTTTATTCAGCCTCAAACAAGGCAAAATGAAATGCTCAATAACTTCCTGCGCCCAGGACTTGAAGATCTTTGTGTATCTCGTACTTCTTTTAAATGGGGGATTCCAGTAGAATTTGACCCAGGTCATGTGGTGTATGTCTGGTTAGATGCCCTTTCAAACTATATTTCTGCGCTAGGTTACTTGCAAGAGGAGGATGCTAAATTCAAAAAGTATTGGCCAGCAGATGTTCATTTGGTAGGTAAAGAAATCGTTCGTTTCCATACGATTATTTGGCCAGCAATGCTTATGGCCATGGATTTACCACTGCCTAAGCAGGTATTTGGTCATGGCTGGTTAGTCATCAATGGGGGGAAAATGAGTAAGTCACAAGGTACAGTAGTTGATCCAAGTATACTTGTAGGACGTTACGGAAGTGATGCGATTCGTTATTTCTTACTTCGTGAAATTGCTTTTGGTCAAGATGGTAACTTCTCTAATGAGGCCCTTATCTCACGTATTAATTCTGACCTAGCTAATGACTTAGGAAATCTTACCTCTCGTACAGTAGCTATGATTGAAAAATATTTTGGTACTTTACCAGAAGGTCAAGAAAGCAATGAATTTGATGGGGATATAGAGCGCGTTATCAAAGAGCAAGTGGCTAAAATGGAAGGCAATATGGAAAAGCTGTTCTTTAATAACGCTTTAGAAGATATATGGGTTATTATTAGACGCATGAATAAATATATTGATGAAACAATGCCATGGGTACTTGCCAAGGATGAAGCGAATCAGCCAAAGCTGGCAGGTGTGCTCTATACCCTAGCTGAAGCAATCCGCATTATTAGTATTATGATTGAACCTTTTATGCCACAGACTCCAGAAAAGATTTGGGTACAATTTGGGATCACAAGAGGAGAGCTCACAGCTTGGGATTCTATTCACACCTTTGGAAAATTACCAAAAGCAGTAGGAGCTAAAAAAGGTGAGAACATGTTCCAACGTATTGATAAAGAAAAAGAATTAGCCATCTTAGAAGCAGAAGCGCCTACGACCGAGAAGAAGGAAGCCTCTGAAGCTGCTACTAAAGAAGCCAAAAAAGCGGAAGCTAAGACGGAGGAAGTAAAAGAGGTTCAGGAAGTATCAGAAATAACCATTGAAGATTTTGCAAAGGTACAACTAAGAATTGGTGAAGTGATTGCCTGTGAAAAGGTACCAAAGGCAGACAAACTTCTGGTATCCCAGATTAAAATAGGTGATGAAGTAAGACAGATTGTATCAGGTATTGCAGCGTATTATTCACCTGAAGAATTTGTAGGTAAGAAAGTAGTGGTAGTCACCAACCTTAAACCTGTAAAACTTCGAGGTATTCTTTCACAAGGTATGGTACTTTGTGCCTCCAATGATAAGGGCAACTTAGTGGCAGTAGGGCCACTTGGAGAGATGGTGAGTGGGGCAGAAGTAAGATAATTTATTTTTGAAAGCTAAGGGTAGCACCTAAAAACACGCCTCTCCCCTGCTAAAGAGCAAGGGGGAGGCGTGTTTCTTATAGTCTACAAAATAGTGATAATATCCAGCTTTCACAGGCTATGATAAAATAAAGAAGTTATATTTCGTAGCATAAACTAAGGTAAAACGATCTTAGATTTGACTAAAGATATTTTTCATTAGATCTAAATAGATGGCATCTATTTTAGAAAAATCCATAGACTGAATATAAAATTGTTCTAACTCATCATGTAAAGCTTTTGCTTTAGTCAATTCACTGGTACCAAGGGCTACTGCTTCTTGATAGCGTTCAGTAATAGCCGCAAGCTGAGAGGCATATTCTTCGTCGGTACCCTCATCAATAGCTTCTTTGTACATATCCACCACGTAATCAGTGGTACGAGAAGGGGAATATTCGTGAGGGGCTGTACTATCAAAGATACATACATCCAGTTCAGGAAGTAAAACCATATCTAAACTATCAGGATCAAAGCCACAGTGATAAGCTTCCACATCCAGTCCAGCATCCTGAGCAGCATAGACCAATTTTTTAAGCAGGGTAGATTTACCAGAGCCAGGACGCCCTTTGATGAAATACCTTGTACTCAAAGGTTGGGTGATGTTTTCAACAAAGTCCACAGGGCCTAGTGGAGTGGAGCCACCAAAGAAACGGTGCATGATGTGACTCTCTTTCTGGAGCTTGGTGTCACCCACAATCTCTTGGATGACCTTTTGGGTAAGGAGATTAGCCTTTGGAAAATTCATGTGTTTGATGTAAATAGCTTCCCATTCATCATGAATCAGAAGAGCTTTTTTAAAATAAGCATAGGTAGAATTATAGCACCCTTTGATTTGTTTATTCAGCTCTAAAATTTTATCTTTATGGGGAGCAAGGGCCTTGCTATCCCAAGCAACACCTAAATTAATATATTCTTCAATGGCACCAGGAGCAGTAGGCTCAATAACATGAGGAGCTGTCCCATCTACAATACCTATGCCTAAGCTACGGATGATGACACCATCTAAGGAATTGTTATCAGAGGAGCAATGTAAATACTCAATAGCATACCCTTTGTTTTGGAGTTGTAGGCCTATTTTTTTCATAAGGGAGGATTTGCCTGTGCCAGGCCCCCCTTTTAAGATGAAAAGTTTATTAAGGGTATTAATATTTGATTCAAAGAGGTTTATAAAGCCTTTTGCAGTATTAGCTGTTGCAAAATAGTTTTTTACTTTTCCAGTCATTAGGATACTCCTTTATATAGTAACTTTATAGTTATCATATGATAAGACAAGGATTAAATGTGAAAGATTGACTGTAAATTAATGTAAAAAGCATGCTAGGCTTTTTTATAGCTCAATGAGGTGAGCTCCTAATAAATCAACATCCTCTTTATCGTGGGTCACCACTAAGACGGTCTTATGAGCAGTGTGTTTTTTGATATAGTCAATAACTTGATACTTAGTGGTTTGATCTAAGCCTTTAAAGGGTTCATCCAAAATGAAAAGAGAAGAAGGAATGATAAGGGCACGGACTAAGGCTACTCGGCGTTTCATACCCCCGCTGAGTTCATGGACTGGCTTACAAATATCCTCTTTATTAAGGCTTACCTCTAAAAGGTGATGGGATATGACCTCTTTAGAAATGCTTTTAGGACAGACAAGGGCTACATTTTTGATACTACTCAGATTTTCACAAAGACGGTCTTCTTGAAAGACCACCCCTATAGGCTGATTATCTAATCCGGAGATGGTACCTTGATCTGGTTTTGTAAGACCTAAAAGAAGATTGACAAGAGTTGTCTTACCACAGCCAGAAGGCCCCATAAGGCAGGTAATTTTACCAGAGGGAATAGAAAGGGAGAGTTGGTTAAAGACTTGTTTTTCATTATAAGATTTATATAGATTTTTTAGAGTAATAGTCATGTTGACACAATCCTTTCCGAAAGCTTTCTGAGTAAATAGAGAAGGATTTTCTCAAAAAGTACACTGATTAAGATAATGACCAATGTCCAAGAAAAGAGTTCCGATGAACTTAAATAGATTTTGGACTCATAGAGACGTTCACCAATGGAACCAGAAGGTAACCCAATGACTTCAGCAGCAATACCTGACTTCCAACAAAGCCCTAAACCTACTGTGCAGCCCGATACAAAGAAAGGCATTATTTGAGGTAAGTAAATATAGAGGATTTGGCGCCAGAGTGATAGGTGAAAGACCTGTGCCATCTCTAGTAACTTCTTATCCGTATTTAAAATACCTTGTAAGGTATTATTATAAATCACTGGAAGAACCATTAGAAAAGAAATGAAAAGCGAAAGATTCCGAGAAGGAATCCACATTAAGGCCAAAATAATAAAGGAAACAATGGGTGTAGCACTGATGACTGCAGTTAAAGGATAAAGAAGGAATTTTATAAAGGTAAAACGACTGGATAACAGTGCTAATACAACCCCTACAAGAATAGCTAAAAAAAAGCCACTTACAATACGCATAAAACTAAAGAGAACAGTGGCCCAAAACGCTGTTTCTTGAGTAAGTAGAAACAACGTTTGGAGCACCACAAGTGGAGAGACAAGTAAGAAGTCTTTAGCGATCAGCTTACTTGCAAGATGCCAAATAAAGAGCCAAATAAAGCCAGATAATAAAATATAGCCTCGTTTCTTATTTGGAGTAATAGAAGGTAGCATCAGGTAATTTTCCTCCCACGGCTTTAGGATTTTGCTCAAAGAGAGCTTGTAAGTAGCCACTTATTTTATTTTGCATCTCCTCACCTTCTATAAAGGTAATATTGCAAAATGGAAGGGCTTTTTTGGCAATAGGCTCTGGGACAATGTCATATTGACCAATAAGACTAGCAGCAGCATCCATAGACCCGGTCACATATTCTGTAGAAGCCTTATATTCTTCTAAGAAAGCCTTAAAGGCATCGGGGTTCTCTTCTATAAAAGCATGACGGGCAATGACGGTTCCCGTTACTAAGGCACTACCATCAGTAGCCACTTTAGCCCATTCTTCCGTCATGTCTAAAGCAATACGCAGGTTAGCATTTTTGCTTTGGGCAGTGGTTACAAAAGGCTGTGGAAGCATGGCAATAGCCTCGTTCTCTTGGGAGAGAAGAGCAGCTACTTCAGTTGCTTCAGACTTAAATTCAATGGTCACATCCTTTGTAGGGTCTAGACCATTTTTAGTAAGTATGTAATTAAGGGCATACTCAGGCGTTGTTCCTTTACCTGTCGTATAAATTGTTTTTCCTTTTAAGTCAGCAACGGCATTAATTTGATTTCCATTTTCAACAACATAGAGGACACCTAAAGTGTTAATAGCAGCTACCTTAATGGAACCTTGGGTTTTATTATAAAGTACAGAGGCTAAGTTACAAGGAACGGCTGCCACATCTATTTCATTACTGGCTAATTGGGTAACAATTTCATCAGCAGTGGCATACATAGTTACATCATAATGATTAGTGGTGGCACCAGCTTCAGAATCGGACATAAGTTTAACAAGCCCCATTGTAGTAGGTCCCTTTAAAGAAGCCATGCGAAAGTTGACTGGGGTACTAGTAGGAGTGGTTTCCTTGCTAGGCGTAGTGGAAGTAGGGGGAGCAGTAACAGGGGTATCTGCACTGGAGATAGGCGACTGGGGTGAGGGAGTTTGCTTAGAAGCAGGTGAACAAGCCACTAAGAGAGAAAGGCACATAGCACCGGTTAAAATAAGATTTAAATATTTTTTCATTTATGACACCATCCTTCATGTTAATAAATAAGGTTACACTTTCTTATATTAGCAGTATTATTGAATTTGAGCAAATTATTTGATTAAAACCTCTGTACATAATAAAGGAAGAAGAGTATATTTTTTGTAGAAAATTCCTATAATTTATAGATAGGAAGAGAGAGTATATGCGAAGGAGACTAGGTAATGAGAAAAAGTAGTGGGAGTGGCTATAGCATCAATAGACGAGATGTAGGATGGATGGTACTGATCGTCTTTATTTATGGGCTACTATCCTTTATAGGGTTAGGTAGTTTAAAGAATCCTCAGACCTTTTGGGAGAAGCCAGATTTTGAGGAAGACTATAGTGTAGTTGAACTGGATAAGCTTCAAAATGTAAGCAAGTTAAGGAGTTTCACAGGTCCTCGTTTTGGTGAATATAAGCTTTATGGTTCAGAAGATGGGAGGCGTTTCATCTATCTGGGAACCTTAAAGCAAGAGAAGGTGTTTGCCTGGTCAGATATGTCAATAGATAACAGTTTTAAGTATTTTGGGATTGAAGCTACAGAGGAGCTAGGTTCTATTGGAGAGATTGCTTTATATGATTCACAAGGAGAACGGATAGGACTAAGAGCTCAGACAGAGGATGCTAAGCTTTTAGTGGATGAAGCACAGATGGTGCCTCAGAAGATTAGTTTTCTCAATAGCACTTATTTTGATGAAGTCTATCATGCCAGGACCGCCTATGAGTATATTCATCATATGACTATTTATGAATGGACCCATCCACCCCTTGGCAAACTCATTATGAGTTTACCGATCCATCTATGGGGGATGAATACCTTTAGCTATCGACTAATGGGAAACCTAGCAGGAATCTTTATGTTACCTGTCCTCTATATTTTAGCCAAGAAGCTATTTGGGCATACCCGTTATGGCCTAGTGGCAGCCCTATTATTAGCAGCGGATGGGATGCATTTTGTACAGACGCGTATTGCTACAGTGGATAGCTTCTTAGTACTTTTTATTATGCTAAGTTATCTTTTTATGTTTTGCTATATTCAGTGTGAGGACAGAACACCTTTAAGTAGTAAGTTAATGTATCTGGCCTTGTCAGGACTTTTTATAGGGGCAGCTATTGCCACTAAATGGAATGGGGCCTATGGTGCTATTGGACTAGCCATCATCTTTTTTGCAGACTTTATTAGGCGCAGTAGGGATAAGTATCATCGTTATATATGGGAGGGACAAATTATTATCATTCTTTTAAGTTGTGTGGTCTTTTTTATTCTTCTACCAGTAGGTGTTTACTTAGGGAGTTACCTCCCCTTCTTTTATTCAGAAGGAGGGAAAACCTTCAAAGATTTTATAGACCTACAACTACAGATGTACCATTATCATGCAGATCTTGAAGCAACGCATCCCTTTACTTCACCTTGGTATTTGTGGCCTCTTAATATTAAACCTATTTGGTATTATAAGGGGGAAGCACGTGAGGGAAATATAGTGACTATAGCCCTTATGGGTAATCCTCTTATTTGGTGGAGCGGTATCCTAGGCTTTTTTTATACCATAAAGAAATGGATAAGTGAAAGAAAAAAAGAAGCTTTCTTTATTATTGTAGCTATTTTATCCCTGTATCTTCCTTATGTTTTAGTATCCCGTATTATGTTTTTATATCACTATTTTCCTATCGTTCCCTTTATGATTTTAGCCCTTACTCATTTACTAAAAGACATAGTGAAGCGAATGGATGATAGTGCTCTACTGAAATGGTATACAGGAGCCATGGTAATTACTTTTATTTTCTTTTATCCTATTTACAGCGGAACAGAAATCCCCCTTTGGTATGGGGTTATGACAAGGTGGCTCCCAGCTTGGCAATACTACTAGTTTTTCTCATTCATTCTGTCACTTTGTTTCGATAAGGCTAATAAACTATTATTAGTCTATATAGAGGGGCCCAAAATCTAGACAAAAGGTAAGGGGTGCTTTATGATTACAACATATAACATAAAAGAGGTGAGAGTATGAAAAAAAATAAACCGGTCATTCTTATTGACCAAGATGATGTATTGGCAGAATATATAGCAGGTGTAACCACTGCATTTAATAAAAAATATGGTACCGAGTTTCAGCCCAGTGAATGTCGCAACTGGAATCTTGAGGTTTTATTTGGTAATGAGATTGAAACGGTTATGCATGAGCCAGAACTTTTTAGAAATCTAGAAGCAACACCTTATGCTCTGGAAGTTTTTGAAAGACTTTATTTCAGTGATTTATTTGAATTGTACATTGTGACAGCAGCTAATCCCCGGGCCGTAGAGGCTAAGCATGAATGGATTAAGGAGCACCTTCCCTTCTTCCCTCTCAGTCGAGTCATTATATGTAGTTGTAAGCACATGGTTAAAGGAGACTACCTCCTAGATGATGGTATGCATAATATAGAAGATTTTAGCAAATCAGGAGGAACGCCTATTGTATTTGAGCGACCACATAATGCCATACTGGAGCATCCTTTTCAAAGGGTAAAGGGCTGGCTAGAATTTGAAAAGTTTATTGTGGAGACGTGTTATCCTGATAAAGTGTCTCAATACTTCACAGTGCAAAATGAAGAAGTCGTATAATTATTATTTTTTAATTACATTATCATTAAAGCAATGAAATTTGTAGGAATTAAGCCTATAATAAAAAATGAGAGATCTTACAGAGATAAATAATTAAGGGAGATGGTAATGTGAGGAAAAATTTGAAGAAGACACTACTGCTTATTGGAACAGTAGTATGCTTAAGTACGATGCCAGGCTATGTAATGGCACAATCTGATAATGATTTTTCTAAAGGAATCGTACTAGAAAAAATAGGTTATCAATTTACAGAAGCAGAAGCAATAAACTTAAGAATGGACCTGAAAGATACTATAGACTATGATGATCTAGCAAGAACCTTTTATGTGACATTGGAGAATGCCAAATGGTTAGATAGCATCAATACAGTTAATACCGATAAGTATTTTAAAGCAGCCACCTTTAAAAAAGTAGATCATACAACACTAGAAGTTAAAATGACTAATTCCATACTAGCAGGTGTCAAAACCATTCCACTCCTAGTAGAGCTTACAGGGGGAGAAGCTAAAGTAAGTATAGATGGGATGGGAACAAAGTTTAGTGATATGAACAAAACTACTTTTGCCATCACTAGTGAAAGTAAAGCAGAAGTTACAGTAGGAGAGGTCCCTTCTATTGGAAAAGAAGATAATGTAGCCGTTATTCGGATAGATGAAGTGATTAAGGGTTCTATGGTAGACAGTAATCGACAGGAAGATAGAGATATTACCTTAGAGCTTTTAAGTGATCATTATACCTTTGAAAATAGTAAGCCTTTAGTAACAGGAACAAGAGGGTTTACAGGTATGACCTCTAAGCTTAAGGAAGATGATCGATATACCCAAGCTAATGAACTTATATCTACACGTTATGGAAGCTTCAATGGCAAGGAAGATAGAAGCATTATTAAGCTTTCATTACCTAAAAGAGAGAATATGACGGCTCCGGGAAGATTGGCTATTAGTGAGTTAAGAGTAAAAACCAACACCTTTAAGCCAGAAACGCTACAGGTCAAGGTGAGTGGAACCCACATTAATGACAAGATTGTAGAAGTAGCTGTAGCAAAAGAATATGGCATTTTAATAAGTGATGATGCCAGAAAAATAATAGAAATACCCAATGGAAATAGTGAAAAGGTTTCTTTTACAATAGAAGAAGATGTTTTAGAGAGTCTCATAAATGGGCGTACCATGGAAATTACCCTTGAGAACGGTTATCTAGCTTCTAAGAAAAAAGCTGGGATAAGTGAGCTTTCATTAGGCAAGCTTTTATTAAATAATAAGGATATTACAAAGACAACCACCATTAATCCTGTTGTGAAAGGCGATTACTTGGTAGGCTTTAACTTTGATATTCCTGAGTTAGATAGCTCTATCCGTAATAAGTTTATTATTCAGGATTTACGGGTTTACGCTCCAGCTGCGGCAAGTGGCGATATAAAGGTAACCAGTGAAGTAAGGGGAGGGAATCTTAAAGCCTCAACGACCATTGCAAAAATCAAGATACCTGCACAAATACAAGTATCACCCTTAAGATTAAAAGTAGGTATTAAAGATCAAGTAGGCGGTAAGCTAATCATTAAAGAAACAGATAAAGCCATGTTAAATGAAGGTGTTTTAGAACTGGAGATAGAAGAGCAAAGTGGTATTACCTATGGTAAGGTGCCACAGGTAAAGGTGGTAGAAGGAAACCTTAAGATAGGTAGTGTCAACTATGATGCTATTGTACCTAATAAACTGAAAATCAATATTGAAAGAAGCTCAAGTAAAGCAGCTACTCTTGAGATAAGTGGCTTTACAGTGACAGTAGATAATACGGTGCCAGATGGTCATTATAAACTTTCTATTAAGGGAACAGCTATATCACCAGATGTTAATTTTGGTGCTATTGAATATCCTAATTTTATGAGTATAGGGAATGTACCAGTAACACAAGAGCCTACAGCCCCTCAATTTGACCAACCTGTTACAACTCAAACATCTCAATTTGTAATAGGTAGCAAGATTTATCTAGTGAATGGAGCACCTAAAACCATGGATGGTGCCGCCTATATTGAAGACAATAGGACAATGGTACCAGTACGCTATGTAGCCGATGCAGTAGGTATTTCAGCAGAAGCTATTAGCTTCAAAGATCAAATCATTACCATTGCAGCACCTAATCAAACCATTAGGCTTCAAGTTGGAAGTAATATGATTGAGATTAATGGAAATAGACAAGGTATGAGTGGTAGAGCCGTTATCAAAGATAGTAGGGCTTATGTGCCTATAGCAGAGATTGCTAAAGCTCTTGGACTACAAATAGAATGGGAACCAAAGACACAAACAGCTACTTTTAAATATTAATAAAAAGAGAATAGGTAGATTATGAAAGATGGAGCTATGGCATGAGTTGATTAAAATCAGCTAATGCCATAGCTCTT
>JAEYNQ010000175.1 GCA_023412455.1 Bacillota bacterium | reverse complement strand
ATTGTGGGTGGTGGAAAAATCACTTATTATCTTGCTCGCCTTCTCAATGAAATGCATATCAAGGTCAAAATCATAGAAAGTGATGAGACGGTTTGTGAAAGACTATCTGAAGAACTCCCTAATGCCCTCATTATTTATGGGGATGGTACAGATAGTAGATTACTGGCAGAGGAACACCTAGAATCTGTGGATAGCTTCATTTCCTTAACTGGGCGTGATGAAGAAAATATCATTTCTTCGCTTATCGCTAAACAAAACCTGGTACCACGTGTGATTACAAAAATAAGTCGTGATTATTGTAATTCAGTAGTCAATACCTTAGGTCTCGGTACGATAATTACACCTCAAGACATCATTACCAACCGTATCCTAAGATATGTACGCGGCGAATCCGTAGAAGCTCTTCACCGTATCGTAGGTGGTGAAGGAGAGATCATTGAGTTTATTGCCTCTTCTACAGATCCGGTTATCAATATTCCTCTTTACAAATTACACTTTATCCCTGACCTATTAATTGCTACTATTGTAAAGAAGAATGAAATTGTCGTTCCTAACGGACAAACTTGTATTCAAACAGGTGATCGGGTCCTTGTTATTACAAATAAAAATATTTCTAGTCTTAAAGACATTATAGCTACTACCCCAGGAGGATTTACCAGTGAACTTAAAAATAGTATTAAGAAGTTTGGGAATGTTATTAATATGTGAGGCTATTGCTTTACTTCCATCTATTTTAGTATCGCTTCTCTATAAAGATGGTGATTTATTTTCTTTTTTAATCACTTTAGGCATTGTGCTAGCTATAGGCCTTTGCCTTTCTCTTATTAAACCTACCTCTAGAAATATCTATGCCCGAGATGGCTTTGCCATTGTGGCTCTAGGTTGGCTTCTTATGTCTTTTTTGGGATGCCTTCCTTTTTACATAAGTGGTGCCATCCCCTCTCTTGTAGATAGTTTTTTTGAAGCCTGTTCTGGCCTTACCACCACTGGTTCTACTATTTTAACTACTATTGAGGGGCTTCCTCGAGGTATTCTTTTTTGGCGTAGCTTTACCCATTGGGTAGGTGGTATGGGCATCTTAGTTCTTACCATGGCTATTCTTCCTTCTTTAGGAACAGGTTCCATGCAGATTATGAAAGCAGAAAGTCCTGGGCCTATCGTAGGACGTATCGTTCCTAAGCTAGGTCAGACAGCTAAAATCCTTTATAGTATTTATCTCGGCATTACACTCTTAGAAGTACTCCTTCTTATTTTAGCAGGTATGACGCCTTATGATGCTTTTATCCACTCTCTATCAACAGTAGGAACAGGTGGTTTCTCCAATATGAATGCCAGCGTGGCTCATTATAACAACCCCTTTATTGATGCCATCATTACCCTTTTTATGATTCTTTGTGGCATTAACTTTTCCCTTTATTACCTTATTCTTAAGGGAAATATAAAAGGCTTCTTTAAAAATAATGAGCTGAGGTTTTATCTGGCTATTTTATGTGGTGCTATAGGGCTTATTACTGTTGATTTATTGGTCCAAAACACCTATGGTTCTCTAGGAGAGGCTTTTCGCTTTTCTTCTTTTCAAGTTGCTTCTGTTATGACAACAACAGGCTTTGCTACAGCGGATTTCAATACTTGGTCTACCTTTAGTAAAATCATCCTTTTACTTGTTATGTTCATTGGTGGCTCTGCAGGCTCTACTGCTGGTGGTCTAAAAGTTTCTCGTATACTCATTTGCTTAAAAAGTATGGGGGCCACTCTTAAACAAATTATTCACCCCAACGCCTACTACACCGTTCGTATGGATGGCAAAAAAATAGACGAAAAAACAGTGTCGGATGTCCTCATCTATTTCTTCATCTATAGTATTGTTTTTGTGGGAGCTGTAATCCTCATCTCCTTTGATGGATTTGATTTTACTACAACTGTCACTTCTGTTATTGGTACTTTGAATAATATTGGTCCAGGGCTAGAGGTGGTCGGACCTGTAGGAAACTTCTCTACCTTTAGCGATTTTAGTAAAATTGTCTTTTCTCTCATTATGATCATCGGACGTATAGAAATTTATCCTATCCTTCTCCTCTTTACACCAGACCTTTGGAGAAAGAATTAAAGATGGGCTAATACTTTTTCACTTAGTTCAGCATATTCAGCATCTGTTAAAAGAACTTTTGGATTGGGCATCATTTCAAATGTACCACCAAAGCCTGGTCCATCTTCATATTTAGGTATTAAATGAAAATGTAAATGAGGAAGCTTATCGGAATAAGCACCATAATTAATTTTATGTGCTCCGAAAGCTTCCTTCATTGCTTTAGCTACTCGGGCTACATCCTTCATAAACACATTTCTGTCCTCATCGGATAACTCAAAAAGCTCATTAACGTGGCCTTTATAAGCTACTAGGCATCTTCCTCTATAAGTCTGTTCCTTAAATAAGTAAAGAGTAGAAGCTTCTAAATCACAGATTTTAACCATTAAATCCTCTAATCTTTCATCTTTCGCGCAGTAAAAACAATTTGTATCAAAACTCATATCCATTCTCCTTTTCTATGTATAATAGTCTCCCCTCTATTATAGCACTCTCCTTTTTAGAAAAAAATAAATGGAGCTAAATTATTTTTAGTTTTCTCAAAAAATATTAGACGATAGGAATTTGTATCTCTGTTTCATATTCTTGTGGATTTCCTTTAAAGATCATACCAGGCCCCTTATGATAAATCTCCCTGGTAGGTAGCCCATAAGCAAGCTGGTTTTGCCTCCCATAATCATAAATCTCTTTATAGCTATAACTCACTTTATCATAAGGCCCTTTATTTAATAGGCTTACTACTTTTATAGGTGGTAACACTTTAACAGCTATTTCTCCTTGACTATGGCCTTCCTTTATAGGTAAACATACTTCTATAGTCGCCTCTTCTACATACCCTTCTTGATAATAAAGGTTAAAAGGCCTGCCACATGCCTTACTTCCAAAGGCCTTATAAAGCTTCTGCATAATGCTTCCTACCTGGCTATAATGACCTTTACAGGCTATACTGGCTACCTTTAAAGCCCCTATCTCTTTTATCTGAGGGGTATACCTCTCACAGACGACTTCCTTATGAATGGATTTACTCAGAAGGTTGATTTTTTCCATAAGAGCCTTCTCACGTTCTATATTGCGGCGAATTTGTTCTTTCTTTTCTTCTAAAACATTGCCCAAGTCCTGTGGCGAATCGCCCACATGTAATAAAATATCCTTAACCTCTGCAATAGAAAAGTCTAATCCTCTTAAATTAGCTACAAGCTTGGCTTTTTC
>JAEYNQ010000114.1 GCA_023412455.1 Bacillota bacterium | reverse complement strand
TGTACCTCCGATAAATAATATTTTAAGAAATAACCTATGGAAGATTCTTCAACTTCCTACATTTCATTATAACGGTATCTTGACAAAAAATAAACAACAAATTAATAATTAAACGGAATAGAGAACTATTAGACAAAAAATTAAAAACTATAAAATAAATAGAAGATCAATAAATGTCACAGTAAAACCAGTATTATTTTTAAATAGTTAATTAAAAAAACAAAGACAACAGGTATTTTTTTGGCAAAAATAGTGAAAAATTTTTTTGACTGACGGAATGAAGATAAAAAATGTACAAAAAGTAATAGATAAGTATAAAAGAGGTCAAAGTCGACAGATGATGGAGTAAATATTAAAATAAATGTAAAGTATGGAGAAGGAGAAGATAAATTAAGTGAATAAATGTAATAAAAGTAGAATAAGCCCAAGTTATATGAAAGATTTTGTGTGCATAGGTGGAAAATGTGAAGAGAGTTGTTGTATAGGTTGGACTATTCCCATTGATGCCAGTACTTATAAAAAATATCAAAGAGTAAAGGATGAAGCTTTTAGAAGACGACTTCATAAGGAATTAGTTCCAAAACGACAGGGTGCAACATCAGATTATGTGGCTAAGATTAAGTTGAAGAATAATCGGTGTGCCTTTTTAGATCCAGAAGGTTGGTGTAGCATCTATAAAGTGTTAGGTGAAAACTATTTAAGTACCACTTGTACACTCTATCCTCGTACAATTAATGAAGTAAAGGGTGTCTTGGAGTATTCCTTAGTCTGTTCTTGCCCCGAAGCGGCAAGAAAAATTCTTCTTCAGGAGGAGCCCATTACTTGGGAAGAAACACAAGACGCTTCATCTGTTGTAGTCATTAGTGGATGTGTCCCATTAGAAGGAAAAAAGAAAGACCTATTACACGATTATTTGGAGGAGATACGGGTTACCTTCTGGTCTATTTTACAGAATAGAAATGAAGACTTTGAAAGTCGCCTTTTAAGGTTTCAGCAGTTTATAAAGGAACTGGATGATTTGAATCAACAAAGAAATTATCTGAAGTTAAAAGCTTTATTTGAAAAAACAGAGGCTTCTTTAAAGCACCCTTTAAAGGTAGGGGCTATAGGTGGCGCCACTAAGTCGAAGGAAAAATTAGGTAAATTACAAGCTCTTAGGGAATTAAAGGATGTAAAACTGAAGTCTAAGCGTTATGAAATACTTTTGAATGAAATTTTAAAGGCTTTTTATGGAGATAATGAAAATGTGAGAGCCTTAATAAGACGCTATGAAGTAGGAGAACAGCAATACAGAGACACTTTTTTAAAAACCAAAGGGTATTTGCTGGAGAATTACTTTGTGAACTATATTTATGAAAGATGTGTCCCATTAGATCAAGAGAGGCCCCAGGCGAGCTTTCATATTCTGAAGCTTTATTATGATGTACTTAAATTACATCTTATAGGTCTCCTTCTTGGGGGAAAAGAATTAAATGATGAACAGGTGATTTACCTTATCCAGTCCTTTTCAAAGACTTTTGATCATGGGGAGCTAGAGATTCGCTATTTTGAAAGGTAGTGAGTCTGTAGAAGGATAATTGCAGAAAGATTTAAAAATAGCAATACGTAACAGAATATGATTTATAGGGACTCTGTATTTTTGTTCTACTATTTTATTTTTCAGCCATTCTATGATAAGGTAGAGAGGAAGATTAAGGAAGATTATGAAAGTAAAAAAGGAGACAAAAGATGAAGATTTTATTTATGAATATTCCTTGGATGAAATATTATGTAGGAGAAGGGGATGAAGAAAGCTTACCTCCTTTATGTGGTTATAATTTTCAAAATGTAGATGGCTATTACTATGGTTATGGTGAAGGCCTTGAAGTACTTCCATTAGAAGAAATAGAGGATGTGAACCCTGAAGCACAACAGGTTGACGAGGTATTAGTTATATGGACAGCCAAAAACCGTGAAGGCAAAAATAAGATAGTAGGTTGGTATAAAAAAGCAACAGTTTACCGTCAAAGGCAGCAAGTCCTTTCTTTAGATAGCGATCGTCCTGTTCTAACCTATACCCTAAAGACAAAGTCCGAAAACGGGTTACTTTTACCACCTGAACTCCGTTTACTGGATGTAAAGGATTTTCCAGAAGGGCCTTATTTTGAAAAGGATGAGCAAGTCATAAAAGAGGTGGCTATGTATACCCATAACTATGGGGGAGACCGTATGAATTTTCTTTTAGATAAGAAGGACTTAACGGCTCAATCTGTTTTAGCCTTTGATGAAGTGGAGATGTATTTTTCAAAGGCGGATGAATTTTTAGCTAAAGATTTATATGGAAAGGCTATGCGTTGCTTTAATAAAGCCATTGCTTTAGAACCTAGTATAGCAGCAACTTATGAATTTAAAGGGAGTATTCTTTTGAGTTTAAAGATGTATCAAGAAGCGTTGGAGGTTTATAGACAAGTAGTAGCTTTAGAAGAGGATAATGAAGAAGCAGCTTATACCCTAGGGTTGTTAGAAGGCTTAACGGGAAACTATGAAGCAGCAGCCGAAGCCCTTGATCGCTATTTAGCCCTTTATCCTAAAGACTATAACGCCCTAGCAGAACGGGGGATTATAGCTTATCATAGAGGAGAAGAAGCTAAGGCTAAAGAATATTTTGCAAGGGCCTATCAAAAAGAATCAGATAATGAAATGTTTAGGGCGCTTATTGCCTTTGTAGCAGGTATTTAAGAAGGAGAAGTTATGGAAAATCAACAAAAGATGGGAATGCAAAAAGCTAAAATAAACTATCAAAAAAAATTAGAAGCTGTTCTTAATAAACTAGAAGAGCAACAACAGGTTCCTAAGCTTCTGTTGCATTCTTGTTGTGCGCCGTGTAGTACTTATGTGATTGAGTATCTTTCCAAGTATTTCTATGTGACGGTATTTTACTATAATCCAAACATTGATGAGCAAGAGGAATATATGAAGCGAAGTAAAGAACAAAAACGTTTGATTGAAGAGATGCCCACCACTTATCCTGTACAGTTTTTAGAAGGGCCTTATGAGGTAGAGGAATATACCAAGAGAGCCCAACCATTAAGAGAAGAAAAAGAAGGAGGAGCGCGATGCACCATGTGTTATAGTCTGCGCCTTAGCAAAACAGCAGAATATGCTAAGAGGGGGGATTTTGACTATTTTACAACCACTTTAAGCATTAGCCCTTTAAAGGATGCCACACGACTTAATGAGATTGGGGAAAGGTTAGGGCAAAAGTGGGGAATTCCTTATTTACTCTCTGACTTTAAAAAGAAAGAGGGCTATAAGCGATCCACGCTTTTAAGTGAAACCTATGGTCTTTATCGTCAAAACTATTGTGGTTGCTCCTATTCGAAGAGTGAAGTTGAAGAAAGAGAATTAAAAAATTTATAATACATTTACAATAATTAACTAGAATAAAGCTATATTTTTAATCTTTTTAAGTTAAAAGGAGAGGGAGGAAAAAGATGGGAAAAGCAGAGGATGTCATTGATGTAGATGCAAATGGTAAAATACACCAATTTGGGCACCATTTTAAAAATACACTTATTACAATAAGTGTAATTATCCTTGTTTTATTGCTGTTATGGGGAGGGATCTACCGATTAGAGACAGGTACAGTAGCTGTGGTTACACGTTATGGAGATATTTTAAAGGTTAATGAACGAGCAGGTATTCATTTTAAAATTCCTTTTGTGGATCAAGTACAGAAGGTGAATATGCAACAGGTAGTAGAGATGCAATATGGCTTTCGTGCAGCAAAGGATAGTAGCTCGAGACAAGAACCAGCCTATGTAGACAATGATGAGACTAAACAGGAAGAAGCAGTTATTGTGGATGGAAAAAGTAATAATGCTTCTATTGTGCTTTTAAACTTAATTGTACGCTATCAAGTGAATGACCCTGTAAGCTATCTCTATGAAGTAGATCAATTAGAGCAGACCATGCGTCTTGCGCTAGAAGATGTGGTACGTAGTACCATGCAAGCTTTTACCATGGATCAGGCAGTAGAACAAAAAGAAGAGATTGATAGTGCTGTACTACCTGCCTTACAAAAGAAGCTGGATAAATATAATGCAGGTATTCGTATTACGCAGGTTACGACGCAAAATGTGGATTACTTAGACCAGGTAGATGTAGCAAGACAAAAGGTAGAAGAATCCAACCAGTATAAGAGAGGCCGTGAGGAAGAGGCTGAAAAATATATTAATACGGTTATTCCTACAGCTAATGCTGAAGCCACTAAAATGTACGAAGGGGCTAAGGGGTATAGCGCAGAGGTTATTGCCCAGGCTAATGCAGATGTAGCCGAATTTGAAGCGCTATATAGTGAATACATACAAAATCCAGAGGTTGTTAAAGAAAAGTATTATATGGAAGCCATGCAAGAAGTTCTAAAGAATAATCAATTTATTATTGACCAAACGGATAATGGTAATCTCCTTAAATTTTTTGATGTGAATAAAAATGGAATGACTTTAGAGGAAAAAGCATCTGAAAAGGAGGAAACTAACCAATGAAACTTATGGGGAAGATAGTTATAGTAGCTGTTGTACTTTTGGCTGTTTTTATAGCACCAAGTTGTTTTTATACAGTTGAGCCAGATGAAGTAGCCACCGTAAAGCGTTTAGGAGAGATTCAAACAGCCATCATTCGTGAAGGCACAGCTGAAGAAGTAAGGGCTTCCATGGAAGGAAATACGACACTTGCTAATGTTGGCTTGATAGATCGTAGAGGACTTTTTCTCAAGATGCCTTTTATAGATCAAGTACAGATTTACAATGGGAAGTATTTAACCTATGTTTCTGTAGCTGAAACCATTAATACCAGTGACAGAAGAAAACTGGATATACAAATGTATGCCCAATACCGTATTAAAAATCCTGCGATTTATCAAATAAAAGTGGGTTCGGAAAATAACCGTAAACAGTTGATGGATAGCAATGTTTATCCTGTGGTGATTCAATCCGCTAATAAACTTCGGTTTGAGGAGTTTTTTGATACAGGAATCATGCAACAAATGATGGATGAAAGACGTATTCAACTCAATAAAACCCTTGAGTCAGAATATGGCATTGAAGTAGTGGATATCGGGATTTATCGTAAGAATTTCCCACAATCTACTGTATCGAGTATAGAAGAAAAAATGATTAAAGAGATTCAAAAGGAAAGTGAAAAGTTGCGTGCAGAAGGGGATGCTTATTACACCACTTCTACCTCAGAGACAAATCGTAAGCAAAAAGAAATTATTGCAAAAGCCACAGAGGAAAGTGCAATTATTCGTGCTGAAGCAGAGAGGAAGGCCCTAGAAATCTATCGTTCATCCATGTCTAAGGATGTAGCGTTCTATAAGTTTATTCAACGTATGAGTGCTTATAAGGAATTACAAGGCAAAACCATCTTTGTAGATAAAGAGAATGACTTTTTAAGTGATATCAGTGGGTATTAAAAAGAAGCCTTTCCTTTAGAACCTAAGCGTTTATTAAACGCATTATCCTAAGACAAGGAATAAGTCTTAAGAAAAGAACTTATAATATAAGGGTTCATCATTAAAAAGGATGAGTATAATAGGAAAAAGGACCTATAAAATGTGTGCTTATGCATATTTTATAGGTCCTTCTTTATAAATATAGGAGCATTTAATGGGGAGAAACTTTTAAAGGGTATGCTGTTTTTCCAAGGTTTCAATAGCAGAGGCTAAACGTTTTATACCTTCTTGAATGGTATCTGTATCAGAATTGGTATAATTAATGCGTAAAGTATTTGTTTCTATTTTATTAGCATAGAAAGGTTCCCCAGGAACAAAGGCTACATGAGCGTTTGATGCCAAATCAAAAAGCTTTAGAGCAGAGAGATAGGAAGGAAGGGTAACCCATAGGAACATACCACCTTCAGCTTCTGTTACATGAACATTTTTAGGGAAATAAGTTTTTATACTTTCAAGCATGGCATTGCGTTGTTTGAGATAAAGAGCTTTAATCTCTTCAATATGAGAATCTAAATCATTATGCGCTAAATAATCGTGAATAACAACTTGAGAAAAATAATTGGTATGTAAATCAGCAGCTTGTTTAGCAGTAATCAGCTTATCCATCATTTCTTCATCTTTTGTACAAATCCAACCAATACGCATACCAGGCGTAATAATTT
>JAEYNQ010000064.1 GCA_023412455.1 Bacillota bacterium | reverse complement strand
GTATTTCATTAAAGCTTAATGCATTCTCTAAAGCTTCTACTGAGATTGTAGATATTTCGGACCAAACCAACCTATTAGCTCTTAATGCTTCTATCGAGGCAGCTCGAGCAGGCGATGAAGGCAGAGGTTTTTGTGTTGTTGCTAAAGAAGTGAAAAATTTAGCTACTAAATCAAAGGAAGTGGCTACCTCTACTGTAGAGGGACAAAATGAGATGCATGCCTTATTTGATCAAATCGTTCTTCTCTCCCATGCATTAGAAGAAAAGATGAATAACATTAATAAAGAAATCATAGACATGTCCAGTTATATCCAAGAAATTAATGCTAATAGTGAAGAAATTGCAGATTCTGCTAGAAACTTACTTTCTCATTAGACAAGCCTCCTCTCTGCACTTCCTTTGTCTTCTATATTATCCTATAGAAAAACCCCTATAAAGCAGCTGGCTTACTATTAAGCCTTGCTTTATAGGGGTTTTCTTTTACTTATTATTAATTTTGTCCATAATAGGCATCGGCACCATGTTTTCTTAAATAATGTTTATCGAGTAACTCACGTTGCATAGCTGTAGTCCCTGCTTGTAGGAGAAGTTGTGTTTGGTAAGCCATTTTGGCCACTTCTTCTAAGACCACTGCATGGTAAACCGCATCTAATGCATCTTTGCCCCATGTAAAAGGCCCATGTTCTTTTACAAGAACAGCTGGTATAGACATAGGGTCGATGCCTTCAAAGGTTTCCACAATGACCTTCCCTGTTTCTTTTTCATATTCCCCTTTTATTTCTTCTACTCTTAATGCTCTTGTACAAGGAATGGTACCATAGAAGTAGTCTGCATGAGTTGTCCCTAAGGCACTGATGCCTCTTCCTGCTTGAGCAAAGCTTGTAGCCATATTGGAATGAGTATGTACAATACCTCCGATTTCCTTAAAGGCATTATAGAGATAAACATGAGTAGGTGTATCGGAAGAAGGTTTGTATTTGCCTTCTACTACCTTCCCTTCTAGGTCCACTACAACCATGTCCTCTACTTGCATTTCTTCATACTCTACACCACTGGGTTTAATGACAATAAGCCCTGATTCTCTATCGATTCCACTCACATTTCCCCATGTATAAACCACTAACCCTTTTTTAGGCAATTCCATATTGGCTTTATAAACTTGTTGCTTTAATGCCTCTAACATTTTGTCCCCTCCTTATTTCAATGACTCTACTGCTGCTTTTTCAATAGCTAGTCCTGCTACATACTTCTCAATAAAAGCCTTAAAACCTTCCACATCCTTCTCTTCTGGCTGTACCTCTACACTTTGTTGTTTGCTGAAGATCTTATTGTCTAAATAGGCATCCAAGGTTTCCCCTTGTTCCTTGTTTTTCATGTAAGCTGCTAAGATGGCAATACCCCAAGCTCCACCTTCACTGGCTGTCTCCATAACAGAAATAGGTGCATTCATGGCTGCAGCCAATATTTTTTGACCTACTCCTTTTGTCTTAAATAACCCACCATGTCCTAAGACCTTATCTACCTTAACCCCTTCTTGTTCCATTAAGATATCTAAGCCTATCTTAAGAGCCCCTAAGGCTGTAAATAAATGTACACGCATAAAGTTCGCTAAATTAAATTGACTATTGGGAGTTCTTACAAAAAGTGGTCTACCTTCTTGTAAATGGGTAATATGTTCTCCAGAGAAATAGT
The DNA here is from genome assembly GCA_023412455.1 of Bacillota bacterium. Taxonomy (GTDB): domain Bacteria; phylum Bacillota; class Clostridia; order Lachnospirales; family Cellulosilyticaceae; genus Sporanaerobium. The sequence goes on along the minus strand of JAEYNQ010000064.1, from coordinate 5,849 downwards.
TATAAGCCAGTAGGCCACCACAATCTGCGTCTCCCTCTAGAGCTTTATTATAAAGAACTTCAAAGAGTTTGTTCTTATCCACTTCAAAGCCAAAGGCGTCTGTAAACTCTTTAAATAAACCAATCCAAGCATTTAAATCCGAGGTACAGTTATTACAATGCACCATAGCCACAGGATAACCTGTTGGTGTGGTGACTAAATCTATTTCTTCATAGGCTTTAGAAAGTTTCTTTTCTAAGACTAGCATGGCAAAAACAGAGGTTCCTGCAGATACATTTCCTGTTCTTTTTGCAATACTATTGGTAGCTACCATACCTGTTCCTGCATCACCTTCAGGTGGGCATAATGGAATACCTGCTTTTAGGTTACCTGTTACATCTAGAAGCTTAGCCCCCTCTTCAGTTAATCTACCTGCCTCTTCTCCAGCCACTAATACTTGAGGCAAAATAGCTTCTAGCTTCCATCCAAATTGCTTAGAAGCTATTTTTTCATCAAAAGCTTGAAGCATGTTTTTGTCATAGTCATAGGTGGTAGAGTCGATAGGGAACATTCCAGATGCTTCACCTACACCAAGTACCTTCTTACCCGTCAATTTCCAATGAATATAACCCGCCAAAGTGGTCATATATTCAATATCTTTTACGTGAGCTTCTTCTTTTAAGATGGCTTCATAAAGGTGAGCAATACTCCATCTTTGTGGAATATGAAAATCAAATAACTCCGTCAGCTCTTCGGATGCTTTTTGTGTCATGGTATTACGCCAGGTTCTAAAAGGCACTAGGAGCTCACCCTTTTCATCAAATACCATATAGCCATGCATCATAGCACTAAACCCAATACTACCTATGGTTTCTACTGTAATATCATACTTTTGCTTAACCTCTTCTACAAGTTTTCCATAACTATCTTGTAAGCCCCTCCAAATATCCTCTAAGCTATAAGTCCATATATTGTTTTCTAGTCGATTTTCCCATTCATGACTACCTGATGCAATAGGCTCATGTTCTTCATTTACTAAAACAGCTTTAATACGTGTAGACCCAAATTCAATTCCTAAACTTGTTTTCCCCTGCCTAATCGCTTCTTTTACTGCTTCATTATTTAATACCATTTAAATGCCTCCCATCCTAATTCTTTCTCTATTTAAATTTTAAAATCTTTTCTTCATTTTACCTTAATTTCCATAACATTTCACTAAGTTGCAATTCTTTTTTAAAGGAATTTATTTTGGTATCTTTATTAATATGTACGTACTCAATATCCATCATCTCTGCCCAATCAATGAGATCCTCTGCTGTGACTTCATAAGAAAATACGGTATGGTGGGCTCCACCTGCATAAATCCAAGCTTCTGCTCCTACTGTCATAGAAGGTTCTGGTACCCATAATCCTCTTGCTACTGGTAGTTTAGGTAATGAATGAGGCAGCTCAATGGCATTGACATCTGCAATAATAAGGCGCATTCTACCACCCATATCAATAAGAGAAGCACATATAGCTTTACCTGGTTTACTATCAAATACCAGTCTAGCTGGTGGTTCTTTATCTCCAATGCCTAATGGATGTACCTCTATTGTTGGTGTGGAAGCAGCTATTGCTGGGGAAACCTCTAACATATGGGCACCCAAAATAGCTTGTTGCCCTTGTACAAGATTATAAGTATAGTCCTCCATAAGAGAGGTATCTTTATTGTCAGCCATTCGATTCATAACCACTGTCATAGCTGCTATCTTCCAGTCGCCTTCTGGACCAAAGCCATAGCCATCAGCCATTAAGTTTTGAATGGCCAAGCCAGGTAATTGTTTTAAGCCATGAAGGTCTTGGAAAGTATCCACGATACCACTGTAGTTGCCTTCTTCTAGCATAGCCCTTAATGCAAGTTCAATTTTAGCTTGATATCTTACGGCTTCATACTTGTTCGCATCCGTAAGGACATCCTCAGCAAACTTATATTTTTGTTTATAGCTTTCCATTAACTGATCAACGGCTTCTTGGGTTACCTGACCCATGCGTTCTACTAAGTCCCCTATACCATAGTAATCCACTGTCCAGCCTAACTTAATTTCTGCTTCTACTTTGTCACCTTCTGTTACAGCTACATCTCGCATGTTATCTCCAAGGCGCATCACTTTAATCTCGTCTCCTAAGTAAGCCACTGCTGCTATTTTTAGCCATCTTGCCATACGTTTAATAACGGTTTCATCTCTATAATGTCCTGCTATAACCTTTCTAGCAATACCCATACGTGTATAGATAAAACCATGCTCTCTATCCCCATGAGCAGATTGGTTAATATTCATAAAATCCATATCCATGGTATCCCAAGGAATTTCTTCATTAAATTGTGTATGTAAATGTAAAAGAGGTTTTTTAAATTGTTTTAACCCATTAATCCACATTTTAGAAGGTGAGAAAGTATGCATCCATGTAATAACACCTGCACAGCTGTCATCCCCATTAGCCGCTTTAAATAAAGCTGTAATTTCTCCTTGTGTTTTTACAGTAGGTTTCCAAATGATTTCATATTTTATTTCTTCTTGCTCATTGAAATAGGCCACGATTTTCTTAGAATGATCTGCCACTTCTTTTAAAGCTTCTTCTCCATAAAGATGTTGACTACCTGTTACAAACCAAAATTGACATTTTCTCATTTCATTACCCCCTATTTTGATAAGTATTGCGCAATTTGCACAACTATTTTAACCTTATTATATATTTTGTTTACTTAATTATCAATAGTTTAGTAAACAAATTCGTTTTTGTTTACTAAATAGTTTACTATCCATTTCTTTTTCCTTTATTTATGCTATACTAAATAAAGAATTGAACAAAAGTGTCCATAGGACACGTATTGGTTCGCGAAGTAGTGAAAGTGTAGAATACGAACTTTCCTACAAGATAAAAAGGTGAGGAATAAAATGGCAACTATAAGAGATATCGCACAGATGGCTGATGTTTCTCCATCAACTGTCTCTCGCGTATTAAATCATGATGAAACAATTAATGTTTCTATAGAAACACGAAAGAGAATATTTGAAGTAGCAGAAAATTTATCCTATCAAAAAACACCCCGTAATCAAAAAACCAATGCTAGTGCCACTACCCTTGGGCTTATTCATTGGTATACAGAGCTCCAAGAAATCAACGACCCTTATTTTCTTTCCATTCGTATGGGTATTGAGCTAGAATGTAAACTGAATAATATTAACTTGGTAAAAATCTACCGTGAAGAAGACTGCCATTATAACTTAGAGGATCAAAAATGTGATGGTTTGATTTTACTTGGACAATTTGACACAAAACAAATCGATACTTTTAAAAAGCAATGTGAAAACATCGTTCTTATTCATACCCATCTTCCTAACTTTGACTTTATTCATATCCAAGTGGATTTTGCCCTACTGACACGCAATGCCTTAGACTATCTGATTAGTAAAGGCCATAAGCATATTGCCTATATTGGAGGACGTGAACAAGTCATAGGAAATGACAAACTTCCTATCGATCCTAGAGAAGAAGAATTTATTAACTATCTTACTAAGCTAGGGCTCTATTATCCCCCCTATGTTAAAGTTGGGAATTATGACTTTAAGGATGGTTACGAACTCATGCACCATTTAATGAAAGAAAATCACAAGCAACCCCCTTCTGCTGTATTCATTGCCAGTGATACCTTGGCTATTGGTGCCATGCGTGCCCTCAATGAACTAGGGTTAACTATTCCTGATGACCTTGCTATTATAAGCTGTAATGATATCCCTACCTCTCAATATACTTCCCCTCCTCTTTCTACCATTAAAATTCATACAGAAAGTATGGGGCAATATGCTGTTAAATTTTTACTTGAACAACTTAAAGGGCTCTTAAAGGAAAACTTTAAGGTAGTGGTTCCCCATGAGCTGATTATTCGTGAAAGTTGTTAGGCGTAAAGCTTAAGATTAGTATGCCTTTATCCCTTCAAAAAGCCATGCCAGCTAGATTTCTCTCTAGCTAGACATGGCTTTTTTGCTGATGATGAACCTACTTGTCAAAAGAAGGATTAAACGCATAAAAGTTCTTTGAATCTAAATCCTCTTGAATCATACGTAAGCTTTCCCCAAAACGTTGATAGTGTGTCACTTCTCTTGCCCTTAAGAACTTAATAGGAGCACACACATCAGGGTCCTTTATAACACGTAAAATATTATCATATGTTGTACGGGCTTTTTGCTCGGCAGCCATATCTTCGTGCATATCTGTAATAGGATCTCCTTTGGATTGGAAGGTTGTTACACTATAAGGTACACCACCTGCAGAAACAGGGTATAAGCCTGTGGTATGGTCGATATAATAAGGAGCAAATCCTGATTTTTCAATTTCATCCATAGACAAATCTCTCGTTAACTGATATACAATGGCACAAACCATTTCCATATGAGCAAGCTCTTCTGTTCCTATATCTGTTAGTACACCAATTACATTTTTATTACTCATAGTATAGCGTTGAGATAAATAACGCATGGACGCACCCAATTCACCATCTGGCCCTCCGAACTGCTTTGTGTGATACTATTAACCAACTAAGTCTAACTTAAACCATATTACTATTCAAATTATCGGTAATATTAGTACCCTTCGAAAGTCTTAAAGGAAAATGATGTAAATAAAGCCAGTCGTTATGACTGGCCATTCCTTAGTTATATAAAACAAATGTACTACTTAACTTTAAAACATATTGAACTTTTATGTCTCTCACTTGATAAATTAAAAAACCTAACCCACTCTACGCTAGGGTCGTCTAGAAATAGTTCTCCATAATATTCATTTATCCTTGTGAAATTTTTATTAACCGCTACCGTGTTACCATTCACATCGTAGCACTTTACTTTACCTTCTTTCCAAAAATACCTCTCTGTATCTTCCCTATCTGCATAGAGCTTAAGAGTAACGCCCTCTTCTGTGACCTCCGCGCTGTCTATACAAAAGCTGCCTCTTCCCTCAAATAGATATGCGCCTCCAAGCTTTCCATAATCCATAAATACAGCATCCGTGCTGTTATACTCTAAAAACTTGTAAAATGCTCCTAATAGAGCTAATGCAATAACTACGCCTATAATTATCCATAGCTTTTTATCTTGTCTCAATTGATCTTCTATCTTCATATAATCCTCCCCCCCTTCTTACTAATAAGTATATAGAATTTTCTTAATTTTTAATAGCACTATTTTCACTTTTGTTATAAAAACTATCCTATCTATTTACCTTTGCTTAAGGTTCCTTTCGCCTATGTAAAGCTTTTTCATCATATACATAAAAAGACCACGCTCCTTTGTAGGAGTATGGCCATAATATAATCGTTTCAAACATTGCTAATAATGCTATTATTTTTTCTTTAAATAACTCAAGACTTGCTCTAGTGCTATTGTTATCTGTACACCATCAGCCATTACGCTTAGCGTTTTGCCAATGCTATCAGATGTTAATTGACAAAATGCTTCATCTTTTCTCAGATTCCCATTGCTTAATATCATAGCTTCCTGTTTCCATTGTGCTTTCATGTATTCGTCCCTCTATATATCATATATCAAACATATGTTCTTGTGTAATTATATCAAATAAAATTTTATTTGTAATCAAACGATATTTCTATTCCTTCCTAAGTCCTTTTCTGTCAGTAACATAAACACGATCCATACTGTTCCTTAGAATTACCCATTGCTTTCCAAACTTCTTACAGTCAATGCCTTCTTTAAGGAGGCCATTGCTTATGGCTCTCCTTAAAGTACTCTCTTCCCTGTTGTATAGCTCTGCAGCTTCTTTGAGACTTAATAACTCATTCCAATCCATTTTTTACACCTACCTAGTAAATA
>JAEYNQ010000060.1 GCA_023412455.1 Bacillota bacterium | reverse complement strand
GCCATGATTTTTCCCATGTCCTTCATTGAAGTCCCATTGACTTCTAAAATAGCCTTTTGAACTATTTCAAGAAGTTCAGTATCTGAAAGCTGTTGTGGCAAATAGCCTACTAAAACAGCAATCTCTGCTTCTGTTTCTTCAATGAGATCTTGACGATTAGCATGGTTAAAGTCAACAAGAGCATCTTTACGTTTCTTGACTTCTTGAACCAGAATATCAAGAATCTGTTCATCGCTTACTTCTTGCAAAGTATCCTTCTCTTTTTGGAGCACCGCTGCTCTTACTAATTGAATGGTATTCTTGCGAAGAACATTTTTTTCTTTCATGGCTTCCTTCATATCCGAAAGAAGTTTCTCTTTCAAAGACATCTGCATCATCCTCTTACGTGGATTAGAAGAAACAATTAATATTGTTTATTCTTTTTGCGCGCTGCTTCTGATTTCTTTTTACGTTTAACACTAGGTTTTTCATAGTGTTCTCTCTTGCGGATCTCTTGCATAATACCTGCTTTTGCACAGTTTCTTTTAAAACGGCGAAGAGCACTATCTAAAGATTCATTTTCGCGAACAGTAACCTCTGACATTTGTTTCCCTCCCTCCGGTGCGGTGTCGTGCTTTATGCAATTGTACGGAGAAAAGATTAAAGCACTACCTTAGATTATACTTGAATTCTTATACTACGTCAATACTTGTTAGGTTATTAGGTAGAATTATTGATTAATTTGACTTGTAATGACTTGCTTAGCTACTTCTAAAGCTTCCATAATTTTAGAAGGATCTTTTCCACCAGCCTGAGCCATATTTGGTCTTCCACCACCACCACCGTTTACAACCTTAACAGCTTGTGAAATGATGTTACCACAATGAATACCTTGATCCACAGCACCTTTTGTGGCCATTACAACAAGGTTTACTTTACCCTCTACTGCACTAGCAAGAACCACTACCCCATTTTCTAGTTTATCTTTAAGGGTATCTCCCATGTTACGAAGCGCATTCATATCCAGGTTATCCTGTTTACTAATAAGTGCTTGGATGTTTCCAATTTTCTGAGCTTGTTCAATGAGAGAACCTGCTTTAGCATTGGCAATTTCAGCTTTAAGTTTTTCATTTTCTTTTTCAAGGGTTTTGTGATCATTTACAAGATATTCAATCTTCTTCACTACTTCTCCCTTTTTTGCTTTAACAACATGAGCAATTTCATTTAAATTATTTTCAAGGGCTTGATAATAGTTAATAGCGCCTCGGCCTGTTACAGCTTCAATACGACGAACCCCTGCTGCTACACCTGTTTCAGAAATAATCTTGAAGGTTCCAATAGCTGCGGTGTTCTTAAGATGTGTTCCTCCACAAAGTTCAATGGAATAGTCACCCATATTAACTACACGTACAGTTTGCCCATATTTCTCGCCAAAGAGGGCCATGGCGCCACATTTACGGGCTTCATCAATAGACATTTCCTTAACGACAATGTTAAGACCGTCTAAAATCTTTTCATTAACACACGCTTCTACCTTTGCTAACTCATCCGGTGTAAGCGCTTCAAAATGGGTAAAGTCAAAACGTAGGCGATCTTTCGTTACATTAGAACCTGCCTGTTCAATATGTCTACCTACCACTTCACGTAATGCTTTTTGAAGAAGATGAGTAGCACTATGATTACGGGAAGTATCCATACGTGATGCTATATCCACTTTAAAAGTAGCTGCTTGCCCCTTTTCAAGCCTTCCCTCTACAACTTTAGCATGATGGGCAAATTTTCCACCAATTACCTTGGTTGTATTCATAACATGAGCTCGCCCTGTTGCTGTTTCAATGACACCTGTGTCACCAGCCTGACCACCACTTTCAGCATAAAAAGGTGTTTCACCCACTACTAGATAAACACTCTCTCCACAAGCTACTGTATCTAAAAGTTTCTCATCATTAGCTAAAAGTGTTAATTCACTCTTGATTTCAAGTTGATCATAACCTACAAAGGTTGTTTTTAGAGCAGCATCCATCTGATTAAAGACTGTTTCATCTGCACCCATGTATTTAGAATCTCCACGTGCTTCTCTTGCCTTTTGGCGTTGGATTTCCATCTCTGCTTGGAAACCTTCTTCATCTGCCTTTAAGCCATGCTCTTCTAATATTTCACGTGTTAAATCGATAGGGAAACCGTAGGTATCTGAAAGGGTAAAACAATCTTTGCCTTCTAATACGGTTTTACCTTCTTTTTTCATAGTATCTATATAACCTTTTAAGAGACTCAAACCACGTTCAATGGTTTCATTAAAATTTTTCTCTTCTACAGTAAGAAGTTTAACAATATACTCAAATTTATCTTCTAGTTCTGTATATTCATGTTTTGAATTCTCTACAACCGTTTTTACAAGCTCTTGTAAGAAGAGCCCTTTGATTCCCAATAACTTGGCATGGCGTACAGCACGTCTTAGTAACCTACGCATAACATAACCACGTCCTTCATTAGAAGGAAGTACACCATCGGCAGCCATAAAGGTTACGGAACGAATATGATCTGTAATAACACGAATAGAAATATCTTTTTTAGAATCTGCACCATAAGTGGCATCTGCTAAACGGCATACATGGTCACGAATAGCTTTTACAGTGTCTACATCAAAAATAGAACTCACGCCTTGCATCAATGCAGCTAAACGCTCGAGGCCCATACCTGTATCAATGTTACGTTGAGAAAGAGGGGTATAGGTTCCATCTTCATGACGCTCGAATTGTGTGAAAACTAAATTCCAAAATTCCATATAACGGTCGCAATCACAGCCTAGTTTACAATCAGGCTTGCCACAACCAAAATCTTCCCCACGATCATAGTAGATTTCAGAACAAGGACCACAAGGACCATCAATGCCAGCTTCCCAAAAGTTATCTTCTTTACCCATATAAAAGATTTTTTCTTTAGGAATACCTTCTTGCTCATGCCATATTTTTGCAGCTTCCTCGTCCTCTTCATATACAGTGACATAAAGTTGCTCTTCAGGGATTTCTAAAACCTTTGTAATAAACTCCCATGCATAGGCAATAGCTTCTTCTTTAAAATAATCTCCAAAAGAGAAATTTCCAAGCATCTCAAAGAAGGTACCATGACGTGCAGTCTTACCTACATTTTCAATGTCGCCTGTACGAATACATTTTTGACAAGTTGTCATACGTCGTCTAGGGGGTTCTTCTTGTCCTGTAAAATAAGGCTTTAATGGCGCCATCCCAGCGTTAATTAAAAGTAAGCTGTTATCATTTTGAGGCACAAGTGGATAACTTTTGGCACGTAGATGCCCCTTACTTTCAAAAAACTGCAAGTACATTTCCCGTAATTCATTTAAGCTGTAGTTTTTCATGATTTCCTCCTAAATAATTATAAATTATAATAAGTACATATTAACGGATTAGTTTTTTAGAAGGGCACTATACTCTTCTAAAGTCAGTTGTTTTTCTTGTATGATAGTAGCATGCTTAGGGCTTACATAACGATAATGCCAAGGCTCATAGCTTACCCCTGTTATATCTATCTTATCCAAAGGATAACGTAAGATAAAGCCATAGTGATGGGCATGCTTTTGAAGCCAAAGGCCTTCTTCTGATTCAGAAAAAACTGAAAGAAGGGGATCTTCTAAATCCTTCATAGACCAGGTAGTCACATCCATAGCTAGGCCTAATTGATGCTCACTACATCCTGGAGGCGCTACAATTTGACTGGCTTTTTGGTAGGCTACGGTTTCTTCAAAACCTTGTTCTAAAAAAAACTGCTTTTTGCGTTCAAAAAGACCTTTTTGATAGCTATAAGGCCGATAACCACTTATAAGTACAAGTGGTCGAAAGCCTTCTTTCTTTAGCTGCTTATTCAAGGACTTAAAAGCTCTCCTTAAAGGAGCACAGACCCAAATCAAACTTTGTCTATCTTGCACTAAATGTGTAGGAACATAATCGTTAGGTAAAGGATAAGTACGATTGACTAAATATAACGTATTCATAGCAACCTCCTTAAAGCTTATAATGGATAAAAGAACAAAAGTGTCCATAGGACACGTATTGGTTCGCGAAGTAGTGAAGTGTAGAATACGAACTTTCCTACAAGATAAAAAAGAAACCTCACTCCCAAATTAGGGACGAGGTTTCTCGCGGTACCACCCTAGTTATACCCTAAAAAGGTATCACTCTCTAATTGATAACGAAATCACCCGCTTACCTCTACTCTTCTTCAAGGTAATTACTCCAAGACTGCTTCTATAAATAGGTATTAGAAAGCTTCCACCACTACTTTCCTCTCTGCAAACCCTTGTTTATATACTCCTTCTTTTCATCATATTTACTCGATTATTCCATTGGTTGTTTTATTTTATCGTTGCTTGATTGTATTTATACTCATTATACGTTTCTTAAGCTTATCCTATGCTTTGTCTAATCAATTATATGTAATGTTTAACTTTTTGTCAATAAAGGCCCATAGAAATAGCCCTAAATTTCCAATATTTAGGGCTATTTCATCATTAAATCATGTGTTGCATGGTACGGGAGGCTTTATTAAACATCTGTCTGCTCTGACGCATTAGCTTTTTCTTTTCTCTATCAGAAGCCATGAGATAGGCAGCCCCTGCCATACCAATAGTTCCTCCAATGAGAGCCCCTGTCATAAAACGTCCTAAGTCCATCCTATTTCCCCCTTTTGATCCATACTAAATGTACATATACCGGATATGTACATTTAGTATGTGGAGTTCACTTGAAAAAATGTAAGGGTATTTAATCCATTTTATGTATCAAAAGTCCACTGCGTAATTTGGGCTCAAACCAAGTGGATTTTGGTGGCATTAATGCTCCTTGATCTGCCACAGCAATCAGTTCATCCATAGAAGTGGGATAAAGACTGAAGGCTATATCCATTTCCGACTCTGTTCGACGATTAAGCTCTTCTAACCCTCGAATGCCTCCTACAAAATCAATGCGTTTGTCTTCTTTAGGATTTACAATTTTAAATATAGGCTCTAAAATGTAGTTTTGTAAAATAGAAACATCAAGAGCTGCTACGGGGTCTGCCTCTAGTGGTAGTGTTTCTTTTAAGGTTAATTTATACCAAATCTTCTCATAGCGCATGCCAAAGGTATGATGTGCTTGAGGTTTATAGATTGCTTCAGAAGTCGCTTCTATCTCAAAGTAAGTGGCTAGGTAGTCGAAGAAAGCTTCTTTGGCTAAGCCACTTTCATCTTTTAATACACGATTATAGTCCATAATGTAAAGTTGGTCCTTTGAAAAAATAGTGGCTAAAAAATACTGATTACCTTCTGTGTCTGTTTTCTCCAAACGGTGCTTACGAGCTATAGCCGCTGCTGCAGCAGCACGATGGTGACCATCCGCAATATATAAGGCTTCTATTTTATCAAAAGCTTTAATAACCAGTTGTTGCTCTTCTTGGCCTAACTGATAAAGGACGTGCCTTACACCATCTTCCGTAGTAAAATCATAAATTGGCACGTGTGCATCTACATATTGGAGAAGCCACTGGGTCAACTTATCCTGCCCTTTATAGGCCAAGAAGATAGGACCTGTATGCGCATTACAATAGCTAACATGTTTGATACGATCTTCTTCTTTATCTGTACGTGTGTTCTCATGCTTTTTAATAAGGCCTTTGTCATATTCTTCAGCAGATACACATCCCACAATTCCATACTGAGTTGTATAGGCATTGGTTAAACCATAAATATACAAAGACTCATCATCTTGTAAAAAAACGCCCTCTTCCATCATCTCTTCTAGCTTTTTGCCTGCAAAAGCATAGAGGGCATCACCTACTGGATGAGAAATATGCATTTCTGGCTTATCTATGTGTAAAAAGGAGTAAGGGTTTCCTTCTACCATTTTTTTTGCCTCTTCTGTATTCATTACATCATAGGGAAGTGCTGCTACTTGATGAACCAATTCCTTCTTTGGACGCCATCCTTTAAATGCTTTAAGTGTACTCATTTAATCCCTCCTTTATTCTCGTCTCATCATAGCATATTTTTAGAAATATGGAAACATTTTGTCTAGATTATAAGTTTTTCTTCCTCTTTATATTTAAAGGAGGCCTTTTTTCTTTTTTTGATTTATACTATAATTAAGAGACAAGAATAAAAATGAAGGAGCTAAAATAATGCGTACAATGATTTGGTACATAGGTTTTGTTGTTACCTTATTAGGTAATATTCCTCGTCTTTATAAAGTTAATGCACTACAAAAACAAGGAAAAAATGAAGAAGCTGAACGTTATATTCATCAAGTTACTTCCAGGTGGGCTTTAGGTAATATCAAACGAAGTGGGGCAAAGGTAGAGCTTACTGGACTTGAAAATTTACCTAAAGAGGATCCTGTTGTCTATATCAGTAACCATCAAAGTAACTTTGATATTGCATTTTTAATGAGTTATATTGATCGTCCAAAAGGTTTTATCTCTAAAATTGAGGCGTTAAAAATCCCTCTTGTACGAACTTGGATGCGCCATATCCACTGTGTTTTTATGGATCGAACCACCCTTAAAGGAAGTGCTGGAGCTATTATTGAAGGGATAAAGGTATTAAAACAAGGCCATTCTCTTGTTATCTTTCCGGAAGGAACCCGTAGCAAAGGTGATACCATGAGACCTTTCAAAGAAGCGAGTTTTAAGTTAGCTACAAAACCTAAAGTACCGATTGTTCCTATTACTATTGATGGTGCTTATAAGCTTATGGAACAAAATAATAATAAAATCAAACCTGCAACCGTTAGACTTACTATTCATCCAGCCATTTATACAGCAGACTTGTCTAGAGAAGAGCTTGAACTTCTCCCTATACAAGTTCAAAACCTTATTGCTTCTAAACTTCCTGGTTCTCAACCTACCCAAACAGAAAAATAAACTTAAAAAAAACAAAAAATAGTAAATATTTCCAGGGAAATATTTACTATTTTTTGTTTTTTAAAATGGCTTCGCTACATATATAAGCTGTTGAGAAAGCTGCTTGAATATTATATCCTCCTGTATTTCCATCGATATCAAGTACTTCACCAATGAAGTAAAGTCCTTTTTGCAGACGGCTTTCTAAAGTAGAAGGATTAACTTCTTTTAAATGCACACCTCCTGCCGTAACCATAGCCAAGTGAAAACCACCACAAACTTCTACTTTAAAAGGATGGGCTGCCAAAAGACGAACTAATGTTTCACGTGATTTTCTATCCAGTTGTGCACAGGGCAAATGTTCGTCTAAATGACTTATTTGACATATAAGCTGACAAAAACTTTTAGGCAGATGTAGCCTTTTTAAAAAGGTAATGAGCTCTTCCTTTCCACGAGAAGCTAAATTTTGTGCTAAATCCGCCTTAACCTCTTCCAGCTTATGGGGATATAAGAAATTAATCACTAGCTCATCATTAGGAAGTATCCAACGTGATGTATCAATAATAACTGGACCGGATAGTCCCTTATGTGTAAACAACAGGTCTCCAGTATGCTCTTTTATCTTTTTTCCTTCTCTCCATAGACTCATTTGTACATTTTGAAAAGAAAGGCCTGCTAATGTACTATAAATCTTTTCTTTGGTCCGCACATCTGTAAGGGCAGGTTTTAAGTCAGTAATAGTATGGCCTAACTTTGTAGCCAAAGAATAGCCTTGCCCATCTGAACCTGTTTTAGGATAGGACTTACCACCTGTTGCTAGAATAACGTGATCACAAAAATAGCGTTTTCCATCGGCAATTTCAACAGTAAAGACGCTATCATAAGACACGATGTTTGTGACAAGACGATTATAGTGAATAGTGACATTAGCTTTTTGACAGGCAATAATAAGGGCCTCTAATACATCGTGGCTCTGACGTGATTTAGGAAAAACTTTTCCATTGGGCATGACCTCATGCATAACGCCTAAATCACCAAAAAAACGGATTGTATCTTTATAAGTAAAGTGGCTTAGGCTTTTTCTTAAAAACTTTGCATGGTCTCCATAGCAGGTCAGATAGTGGTTTAAATCCCCTTTATGTGTAAAGTTACACTGCCCACTTCCTGATATAAGGAGCTTCTTCCCTGCTTTTTCATTGCGCTCTAGTAAGAGGACTTTTTTATTTTGTTGACCAATATGTTGCGCGGCAAAAAGTCCTGCAGGTCCTGCACCAATAATAATGGTATGATAATGCATGATCTTCTCCTTTCTTACAGGATTATTGAATTAGCGCTTAAAAGGGGCCACCTCTAAGCTTTTACTTAGTGATGGCCTTAAAATCTAATCGCCTACTCATTGGTTATTAAAACATCTTTATTTTTCCATAAATAATCAAAACCTGAAACAAGGGTTAAAATTAAAGCCCCATAGGCAAGTACAAAAGCTAATCCCCTTAAAATGGCATTTTCAATAGGAATAAGATAGACAATAATCATTAACATTTGAAATACCGTTTTAATCTTGCCTAAATAATTGGCTGCAATAACTTTATTTCCAGTTGCAGCCACAAGACGGATTCCGGATACCATAAACTCACGCAATAAGATAATAACCACTATCCAAGCAGGTAATAGACCAGCAGGTAAAACACCGTTTAAATCTACAATAGCAACCATAGCCACTGTGACTAACATTTTATCAGCAAGGGGGTCCATAAATTTACCTAGATTGGTTACAAGGTGATGTTTACGAGCGAGGTAACCATCTAAATAATCCGTCAGACTAGCCACAATAAAAATTACTAAAGCCACCCATAAACGTGAAGTTAGAGGCATAAAAGGTATCCAAATAATGGCCATAAACACAAAAACTAAAATAATACGTGCTACTGTTAACTTATTCGCTATATTCATCCATTATCTCTCCTATCAAATCATAGTCATTGGCACCTGTTATACGGACACTTACAAAATCACCTGATAACAGCTCCCCTTCAAAATCAATAAATACCTGTCCATCAATTTCAGGCGTGTCTTGATACGTACGTCCAATATAGACATCTTCTTCTGATAATTTCCCCTCAATTAGTACTTTCATCTCTTGACCTATTTTGGAATGCGTGAGCTTTTCAGAAATAGTGTGTTGAAGTGACATAATAATGTCTTTTCTTTGCTGTTTAACTTCTTCATCCAATTGCTCTTTTAAAAGCGCTGCTGCCGTTCCTTCTTCTTGAGAATAAGTAAATACTCCTAATCGATCAAATTTCATTTCTTCTACAAAGTCACAAAGCACTTTAAAGTCTTCTTCTGTTTCACCAGGAAAACCTACAATAAGTGTGGTACGAAGGGCAATATCCGGAATCTCACGGCGTAATTTGCTAATAACTTCTTTAAGAGAAGCGTTGGTTGTACGTCTTGCCATACGTTTTAAAACGGGATCTGCTGCATGTTGAATGGGCATATCGAGATAATGGCAAACCTTAGGATTACGTTTAATTTCAGTAATAAGTTCATCTGTGATGTTTTCAGGATAGCAATATAGAACACGAATCCATTCGATCCCCTCTACTTTACCCAGCTCATGAAGAAGTTTGGCAAGCGTGGCATTTTCTAAGTCTGAACCATATTTGGTGGTATCTTGTGCCACTAAAATAATCTCAGAAACACCTTGTTTGGCTAAAGACTCTACTTCTTTCTTAATCTTGTCCATTGGACGGCTTCTATATTTTCCTCGGAGTTGAGGAATAATGCAATAGGTGCATTTGTTATCACAGCCTTCAGCAATTTTTACATAAGCAAAATACCCTGCCGTTGTTAAGATACGTGGCATCTCTTCTATAATCTCGCGGTCAATCCCATCAAAACGTTGGGTCTTAAGCCCTTGCTCCTTAAGAATACTGTTGGCAACTTCTACAATTTGATCATACGAAGTGGTTCCAATTACTGCATCAACCTCAGGAATTTCCGTTAAAATTTCTTCTTTATAACGTTGAGCCATACAGCCTGTTACAATAAGTGCTTTACACTTGCCACTTTGTTTATACTGGGACACCTCTAAGATGGTATCAATACTCTCCTTTTTGGCATCTTCAATAAAGCAGCAGGTATTAACAACTACCACATCTGCTTCCATCTCATCCGCAGTTAAAGTATAACCTCCTTGATGTAAAATGCCTAACATATTTTCGCTGTCTACTAAGTTTTTGTCACACCCTAGGGAGACAAAGGCTACTAAATAATTCAATTAATTAACTCCTTCCTGATTTTCAGCTGCACGTATACAGTTATGCATTAGCATGGCAATGGTCATAGGGCCTACGCCACCAGGTACAGGTGTAATAAGGCTAGCAATACCTTGGCAAGAGTCAAAATCCACATCACCACAAAGCTTGCCTTCCTCATCACGGTCCATACCCACATCAATAACAACAGCACCTGGTTTTAGTTGATTGCCTTTAATAAATTTGGCAATCCCTACTGCTGCTACTACGATATCCGCTTGCTGTAAAACATGCGTTAAATTTTCTGTTCTTGAATGACATATGGTAACTGTACCATGTTCACGCAGCAAAAGTAAACTGACAGGTTTACCCACTATATTACTACGCCCCACTACTACACAGTGTTTACCTTGAATAACTACCCCACTTCGTTTTAAAAGTTCAATAATACCTGCAGGGGTACAAGAAACTAAACCTTTAAGGCCAATACTTAATGCCCCTACATTATAAGGATGAAAACCATCTACATCTTTTTGAGGTGAAATAGCCATAATCACCTTTTGTTCATCCATATGTTTAGGTAGTGGAAGTTGCACAAGGATGCCGTGAACATGGCTATCCTTATTTAATGTATCAATAAGCTCTAAAAGCTCTAGCTCAGGTGTCTCTGCAGGTAACTCATAGGAAAAGGACTTAATGCCTACATATTCACAAGCCTTTTTCTTATTACTTACATATACTTTGGAAGCTGAATTATCCCCTACCAAAATAACTGCAAGACCTGGTTGAATGCCTTTTGCCTTTAACCCCTCTGCCTTTTCCTTTTGTTCTTCTTTAATCTCTAAAGCAATTTGTTTACCATCTATAATTTGTGTATTCATTGTTTTCTCCCCTTATCTATTTTTAGAACAAACCTGTTATAACACCCTTAGCATCTACATCGATGCCTTCAGCTGCAGGTTTTTTAGGCAATCCTGGCATAGTCATCACACTACCTGTTAAGGCTACAATAAAGCCTGCACCTGCTGATATTCTAATCTCTCTTACTGTTGTGGTAAAGCCTTGTGGCCTACCTAAGGCCTTAGGATCATCAGAAAGAGAATACTGATTTTTAGCCATACAAACAGGTAAGTGGGTAAGACCTAGAGCTTTCACTTTTTCAAGACCTTTTCTGGCAGCTGGTTCAAAGACAACTTCTTCAGCTCCATAAATTTCCTTTGCAATACAGGTGATTTTTTCTTCGGTGGACAGATTATCTTCATAAAGGGTCTTAAATTCACTAGGCTTGGTATCCAAAACTTCCATCAGCTTATGAGCTAGTGGAATGCCACCTTCACCACCCTTTTCCCAAACATTTGCTGTGGCAAAATCACACCCTCTTGTTTCACAAGCTGTCTTAACAAATTGAATTTCTTCCTCAGTGTCCGTTACAAAAGCATTAAGGGTAACAACAACAGGTACCTTGAATTTCTGTAAGTTTTCCATATGTTTTTCCAAATTAGCAAAACCTTTTTCTAAGGCAACAAGGTTAGGCTCTTTAAGCTCTTCTTTAGCCATTCCACCATTATACTTTAAGGCACGAATAGTAGTTACTAGTACAATAGCATCTGGTTTTAGACCTGCTTTGCGGCATTTAATATCTAGGAATTTTTCTGCACCTAAATCTGCGCCAAAACCTGCCTCAGTTACTACAATGTCACCTAATTTAAGGGCTAACCTTGTCGCCATAATACTATTACAACCATGAGCAATATTAGCAAAAGGTCCTCCGTGCATCACAACAGGTGTATTTTCTAAAGTCTGAACCAAGTTTGGTTTAATCGCTTCTTTGAGAAGGGTAGCCATGGCTCCCTCCGCATGAAGGTCTCTAGCTGTTACAGGATTCCCCTCTGTATTATAACCAATAATAATATCCCCTAATTTTTTCTTTAAATCCATAAGGTCATTGGCTAAGCATAAAATAGCCATAATTTCAGAGGCAACTGTGATCATAAATCCATCTTGACGAGGTACCCCATTCAAAGGTCCACCTAACCCTACTACAATTTCTCGAAGAGCACGGTCATTTAAATCCACACAACGCTTCCAACTGATGGTACGTACATCAATGTTTAAATGATTTCCTTGATGAATATGGTTATCTATCATAGAAGCTAAAAGATTATTAGCCGCTCCAATAGCATGAATATCTCCTGTGAAATGTAAGTTAATATCTTCCATAGGAACCACTTGAGCATAACCACCACCAGCTGCTCCACCTTTAATGCCCATACAAGGACCTAATGAAGGTTCCCTAAGGGCAATAAGGGCCTTTTTACCTATTTTACATAAAGCTTGTCCTAAGCCTACTGTAATCGTTGTTTTACCTTCACCAGCGGGTGTAGGATTGGTAGCTGTTACAA
Organism: Bacillota bacterium; assembly: GCA_023412455.1. Lineage (GTDB taxonomy): Bacteria > Bacillota > Clostridia > Lachnospirales > Cellulosilyticaceae > Sporanaerobium. The sequence continues at coordinate 14,716 of JAEYNQ010000060.1, read as the reverse complement.
GGACAAGCTTTCCATTGGGTTTTGTTTCAAGGGCTTCTAGAAGCTCATAAGGTAACTTGGCTTTGTACTTTCCATACTGCTCAAGGCAATCTGGGGAAATACCCATTTTTTGTGCCACTTCAGTAATGGGCTGCATAACAGCTTCTTGCGCAATTTGAATATCTGTTTTCATACTCTTTGCTCCTTTTATTCTAAAAATTATAAAACTTTCCTAGGTTTACTTCCCTCATCGGGTCCTACTATGCCACGTGCTTCTAAAGCATCCATTAAACGGGCAGCCCGATTAAATCCAATACGAAAATATCTTTGTAACATGGAAATAGATAGTTTTTCTTTATCCTCTGAAAAGGCTATGGCTTTTTCTAAAAGTTCGTCTTCTGCCTCCGTATCTGTCTCCTCAGGCTGACTCACTTTTTCGATACTGTGTATAACCTGCTCCTCATAGTGATGATCTTCTATCCGTACAGCATTGACAATGTCTTCAACTTCCTTATCTGATATAAAAGCGCCTTGAATACGAATAGGCTTTGCTTCGCCCACAGGATTAAAGAGCATATCTCCTTTTCCTAACAGCTTTTCTGCACCATTCATATCAATAATGGTACGTGAATCTGTTCCAGAGGAAACAGCAAAGGCTAAACGTGAAGGAATATTAGCTTTAATAACACCCGTAATAACATCTACGGAAGGTCTTTGTGTCGCAATGACTAAATGAATCCCTGCTGCACGAGCCATCTGGGCCAGACGACAGATGGCATCTTCCACTTCTTTAGCTGCAGTCATCATCAAGTCGGCTAACTCATCAATAATAATAACAATTTGCGGAAGCTTTAGCAACTCTTCTGTACACTTCTCATTATAGCCTTTCATATCTCTTACATTATTCTCTGCAAAAAGATTGTAGCGTCTTGTCATTTCGTTTACAGCCCACCATAAGGCACCTGCTGCCTTTTTGGGGTCAGTCACTACAGGAATAAGAAGATGGGGAATACCATTATAAACACTTAGTTCAACTACCTTAGGATCAATCATAATGAGTTTTACTTCTTCTGGCTTTGCCTTATATAGAATACTTGTCACTAAAGTATTAATACAAACACTCTTTCCAGAGCCTGTTGCACCAGCTATAAGAATATGCGGCATCTTACCAATATCTGCGATAATCGGTTTCCCTGCAATATCTTTCCCTAGGGCAAAAGCAAGCTTAGAAGGAAAAGCTAAAAAACGATCACTATCAATAACATCTCTTAAATACACCATTTCACTTTTTTCATTAGCCACTTCTATTCCTACAGCGGCTTTTCCAGGAATAGGTGCTTCAATACGAACATTGGAAGCTGCTAAATTAAGGGCAATATCATCCGCCAAATTAACAATTTTACTTACTTTTACGCCTTGTTTAGGTTGTAATTCATAGCGTGTAACAGTGGGACCTTTATGAATTTGAAGGACTTTTGCCTCTACGCCAAAGCTTTCTAGCGTCAATTCTAATTTTTTGGCGGTGCTTAACGACTTTTTAGAAGCATCTTTATCCAGTGTTGTCTGGCCTTTGTTTAAAAGTTCAATAGAAGGAAAAATATAAGCTTGAGTAGGTGGGACCATCCCTCCCTCTGGAATAGGAAGTGGGAATTCTTCCTCCTTTTTTTCTTTTGTGGAATCTTCCTTAGAAGTAGGTTTGGCTTTTGAAGGCTTTTCTGGCTTCATAGCTTCTTCTTTTATGTCCTCACTGTAGCTGGAGGCATCATAAATAGGTATAGGGATAGGCTCCTCTATGATTCCTTCTAAAGGAATCTCTGAAAAGCTTAGAGGTGTAGAGGGCACTTCAACTGGAACCTCTTCTAAAGATTTTTTTTCCATCTCTTTTGCTACTACTTTTGGAGAAACCTTCTTCTCCTTTTTAGGCCTATTTTTTAGCATAAAACAGATTTGCTGGGAGAGGTCCTTGAACTTTTCATAAAGCCACGAAAAAATAGGAAATTGGGTAGCCACTAATAACCAAATGCCAAAGGTTAAAATAAGGAAGATATAAGTACCATAAAGGCCTATTAGTTTTAAAAGACCATAACTAATGACAGCTCCTAGCCAACCTCCATTATTCCAGCTTCCCTGTTGAATATAGACCTTACTTATGAGAGCAACAGTCATATCTTCCTTGTAGGTCATAACATGAAATAAACTCATAAAAATAACGATAAGACTTAACAATAGTCCAAGTAAACGGTGTGTTTTCTCACGGTCACCCTTTATATAAGACATACCCATAAGTCCTAAAGAAACGGGTAAAATATACCCCCCTATTCCAAATAGACCTACAAAAAGGTCATGAATCATACTGCCAACAATACCCGCTTTATCCGTAAAAACACCGATTAAAATAAGTAAACTTACTCCGATTAAAGCAACACCTACTATTTCTTTTGAAAGAGGCGAATTGATAAGTTGTTCCACTTCCTTGCTGCCCTTTTTCCGCGATGGAGAAGTAGCCTTTTTAGGAAGTTTTTTAGCTTTTGTTGATTGAATTGTCTTTTTTGCCATATGTAAAATCCCCTTTAGTTCTCTCTGTCTCAGTGTCATAAATACTTTTATTTACTCAAAGAGCCTTAGGCCCTTTGATATGAAAAATGAGATATATGCCACAACATATACCTCATTATATCATTTTATGAATTGTTTGATAAGGTTATTTTGGAGTAATTTACCTGGATAGATGTCAGCTTTTAAATAGTCTTTTGGATTAGTGGAGTAAAGACGCTCCACCACATAACCTGCCTCTGTTTTACAGGCTAAGAGCTGGTAACCTTCATACTCTATCTCTACATACTCAAAAGATTGTTCTAGGCCATAAATAGGGGCTATGGTGTAGTATGGCATCCTTTTTCCCCCTCTTCAATGAGATTATAAAGCTTTTGCATAGCCTCTCTTAAGCCTCCTATCTCATCAATGATCTTTTCATCCACAGCTTGCTTACCCACTAAAATGGTTCCCACATCCCGGGCGAGTTTGCCCACATCTAACATAAGCTGACGAAAGCGTTCCTCGGATATATGCGAGTTTTTTGAGACAAAAGCCACAATACGCTCTTGCATTTGATCAAAAAACTCAAAGGTTTGTTGCACTCCGATAACCGTTCCACTCATCCGTACAGGATGAATAGTCATGGTAGCTGTAGGTGTAATAAAAGAGTAATCACTGGCTACAGCAATGGGAACACCAATAGAATGTGCACCGCCTAATACCAGAGAAACTACAGGCTTATTAATGGATGCGATAAGTTCAGCTAAAGCTAGGCCCGCTTCTACATCCCCACCTACTGTATTTAAGATCACTAATATTCCCTTAACTTTTGGGTTATCACATAGACCTACTACTTGAGGGATTAAGTGTTCATATTTAGTGGTTTTATTCTGAGGGGGTAAACTCATGTGTCCTTCTACTTGCCCAATAATGGTCAAACAATGAATGGGGCTTTCTCCATCCAGTGGGAGCTGTCCAAATTCCTTGACATTTTCAGTGATGTCCTCGGCACCTTCATTGTTTTCGTCTTCTTTTTTTACTTCTTCATTAGCCTCTTCTTTTTCAGACATGTTATTTTCCTTTCACATACTTATTTTTACATAGTATGTTAAAAAATGGACAGCTTCATACCTTATAAATGAAATTCTTCATGAAGAAGGGTGACAGCTTCTGCCACTTTTTCTTCTTTAATCAAACAGCCAATGGTTGTTAGGGAGTCAGCTGTTTGTAAAATCTCAATTTGTGCTTTGGATAAAGCCTTAATCATACGTGCCATAACACCAGGAACCCCTGTCATACGTTCACCAATAGCTGTCACTTTAGCACATCCAGCAATAAAGGTATAAGGGTACTGACCTTTAGAAAGTAAGGCTTCCAACTTTTTTTGATCCTCACCATCTACTGTAAAGATTTTATGATGAGGGAAAATATTAATTAAATCAATACTGATATTTTCGTTGGCTATTTCTCGTAACAACTCTTTTTCACTTAAGACCTCGTCTTGAATGGTAAACTGCACACGATTTGTTTTATGTGCTACACTGGTTAGAATAGATGGTCTACCTACTTTTTCTTGACTCTTCACTTGCTGAACAATAAAGGTACCTGGTTCGTCTGAAAATGTATTTTTTATAACTAAAGGAATATTAGCTGTACGTGCATATTCTACTGCCCGAGGGTGAATGACCTTAGCTCCACTATCTGCCATTTGAAAAACTTCATTATAGCTAATGGCAGAAATAAATTTGGCCCGATCACAAACCCGAGGGTCTGCTGTCATAATCCCATCTACATCGGTATAAATTTCAATATATTGCGCTTTTAAGGCTACGCCTAAAATGGCAGCTGTTGTATCGCTACCACCTCGCCCTATAGTTGTTATTTCTCCACGTTTTGTTATCCCTTGAAAACCTGCTACAACAGGGATTATTCCTGCTTCTAAATACTCTAGAATCCACTGAGGCTCAGTAGTTAGAAGTTCTGCATTTTTATGGACATCATCTGTAAAAATACCTGCTTGCCCACCCGTTAAGGCTTTTGCCTTAAAGCCGTTTTGTGTTAATAACGTGGCCATGGTTACTGCCGAAATAATCTCACCACATGAAAGAAGGAGATCATAGGCTGCATCCTCTAGAGGACCTGCTGTCTGAGTAACAAAATCAAGAAGGGTATCTGTTGCATAAGGAGATCCTTTACGCCCAATGGCAGATACCACCACAACAGGTGTCAATCCTTTTTCCTTAGCTGCTATAATTTTACCAATGACGGCCTTGCGACTTTCTTCAGTTGCTACAGAAGTACCACCAAATTTTTGAATAATAATATTCATCTCTTTTAGTCCTTTCCAATGGGGTTCCTAAATATATATATTAGTACCAAGGGCAAAGTAGACCTTTACGATTTTGTAAGGTATTCTTCAAGTGCTCTGGCTAATTGATCAGGACAAGAGGTGCCTCTTCCCCTACAATCAATCCCTTTTAATTTACTAATTGCCTCTTTTATATCAAGTCCTTCAATAAGATGGGAAACACCCATAGCATTTCCAGGACAACCATTTGTAAATTCCACTTTATAGACCTTATTATCTTCTATTTCAAATTCGATTTTAGAGGAACAAACGCCCTTTGTTTTATAACTTTCCATCAGCTTTTCTCCTTTATTCGTTAACTATGTTGTCACCTACATAAGTATTATAGCATATTCTCTTCCTAAGCTATAGCCTTTCCTTTTTATAATCTTTTCCTTCTGTACAATCCCTTTTCTTTTTAGTACAATGATGAATGAATCACAATAATGCCCTCAAAGGATGATTAAAATGAGTATTGTATTTAACCATACGATTATACATGTTTTAGATTTAACCATGAATATGCCGCTCTTTTCTACAGAGCCTTTGATATTAACCGATGAAACAGAAGCTTTTATCACCAAGCATTTAATGAAAATATTAGGAAGTCCTGCTTCTTCTAAAGCTCAATTTGAAATAGGGTCTACCTGGAGCCCTCTTTTTAAAGAAGAACAGCTGCAGAACCATTTTCAAGATTTATCCCAGCAGCTGGCTCAGAAATACTATGACTATATGCAAAGTTATGGGAATATTGCCAGTGGGGATTTAATTATTACTTATTTTACTATGGATATGAAAGGTTATTTGGCGGTTTTGAAGCTTAACTATAAAGAGGGCTTCACTCATTATGTGGAGCAAAAAGAAAATCGTATTCAAACCCAAATTATTAAGCATAAAGGCCTTTTTCCAGCAGCAGGTAAACAAGTAGATGAAGCCTTTCTCATGGAATTAGCTACAGGTGATATTACCTTATGGGATCATTCAAAAGCCCAATATCTCAGCTTACTTTATGAGTGTGAAGCCGATTTATCCCTTAAAGAGACATTAAAGGTGGTAGAAGCTGTAGCAACTGAAGTCATTGAAACCCATTACGATAATGCCCTGGATGCTTTATCTGAGCTTCGCAATAACATTGTAGAGAGTATTGTGACGACTAATACTCTACCTATTCAAGAAGTCTTTGAACGTACCTTTGAAAAAGATGAAGAAGTAAGAGATACATGTCTTCAGAAAATAGAAGAATTAGGGCTCAAGGAAAAAACCCTTGAAATAACAGATAGTAAAATTGGGAATCAATATGCGTCTTCTCGTTTAAAAACGGATACAGGGATTGAACTTAAGTTCCCTACTCCTCTTTATAAAAATCAAGATTTTATTGAAATTATTAATGAACCTGATGGGACGTTCTCCATTGTATTAAAAAATATTTCTCAAATTATTAATAAATAAGGACCTATTGCAATAGCCTTGTTTTTATAGCTATTGCAATAGGTCCTTATTGGCTTTCTCTTAGAGAAAGCTAGTTAAGATTTATGTATACTGCTCTAAATAATCCTTTACTTCTAATAAAGAAGAACACTTCTTATGGACCTCCGTTAATATCTCAGGAGTAGGTGCAATTAAGTCAGGCACCATAATCACTTTAAGCCCGGCCCTTCTTCCTGCACGTATACCATTTAAAGAATCTTCTATACAAAAGGTCTCCTCGGGTAGTACCCTTAATCGTTCACAAGCTAATTGATAGATTTCAGGATGGGGTTTACTTTGCCTTACTTGGTCCCCTCCTATAATCACCTTAAAATAGTCTCTTAGCTCAGCTTGGCTTAAATGGGATAAAATATCTTGTGTTTTACTTGAGGAAGCAAGTCCTATTTTATAATTCTCTTCTTGTAAATACATTAATAATTCATTGGCACCCTGTTTAATAGGTATCCCTTCTGTTTCTAGCACTTCAAAAAACATTTTACGCGCTTCCCCTCTAAAAGCCTCAAAAGGAAAGTCCTTTCCGTAATAATGTTGGAAAACAAGTCGGGTATCCTCATAACTTCTTCCCACGCACCCCATAAATACCGCTTCTATTTGTGAAAGCCCTTCTCTTTCTCCCAGTTGCATCCAAATCTCTCCCACTAAACGTTCGGTATCAAAAAGGACGCCATCCATATCAAAAATGATAGCCTTTTGCATTACTTTTCTCTCCTCCTCCACCCATTCCTCCTCTTAACTATAGCATTTTAGGCATCAAAGTGAAAGGGGTCCTAAGGGATTACTCCTTAAAATCGACGTATTCTCTTAGGGCCTGGCCTGTAAAACTTTCCTCTACTTGAGTCACCTCATAAGGGGTTCCCATGGCCACCACTTGTCCTCCTCCTTCTCCTCCATGTGGACCTAAATCAATGAGCCAATCCGCTTCCTTTATGAGGTCCAAATGATGTTCAATTAAAAGTACCGTATGTCCTAGAGCAGTTAGACGCTTAAATATTAGGAGTAATTTTTGGATGTCTTGAGGATGTAAACCTGTGGTGGGTTCATCTAAAAGATAAAGGAAGTTTCCTTTTGCTTCTCGGCTGAGTTCCTTTGCCAATTTGACTCTTTGGGCCTCACCTCCTGAAAGGGTCAGTGCACTTTGACCTAATTTGAGATAACCTAAGCCTACATCTTGAAGGGTTTGCAAATAGTGGGCAATAGTTACTTCACCCTGGAAGAGTTGCAAGGCATCTTCGACCGTCATCTCCAATACATCTGAAATGGTTTTACCTTGATAGGTTACCTCTAACACTTCTTTTTTAAAGCGTTTCCCGCCACATAGGTTACAGCTCACCCAAGCATCTGGCATAAAGTACATAGGAATACAATGTTTCCCTTCTCCTTTACATCCTTCACACTGACCCTGTGGACTATTAAAACTAAAGGTACTGGCTGTAAAACCTCTTTGACGGGCCGGCTCTTGTTTTGAAAAAAGCTTTCTTATTTCATCAAATACCCCACAATAAGTAGCAGGATTGGAACGGGGTGTACGCCCAATAGGTTGTTGAGAGATCGCCACTATTCCTTGTAAAGCCTCTTTTCCTTCAAACTTTTTACAAGAGCCCTCTGCTTGCTCTTTGGTTCCTGTCATATAGGGCAAAATAATTTCATTAACTAGGGTGCTTTTTCCAGAGCCACTTACACCCGTTACACAGGTTAAGCTTCCCAGTGGAAAAGACACATCGATGTGTTTTAAATTATGAGCTGTAGCCCCTTGTATTTTTAACCATTTAGCCTTTGAAAAAGCTTCAGAATAACTGGCCAACTTACTTTCCTTTGAAGCACTTAAATAACTAGCTGTTTGAGAAAGAGGCGCTAATAGGATTTCTTCTGGGCTCCCTTGGGCTAAGAGTTTCCCTCCCAGTCGCCCAGCCCCTGGGCCAATCTCTATTAACCAATCGGCAGCCAACATCATTTTCTTCTGATGCTCTACTACCACTACGGTATTACCTGTATCACGTAATTGATAAAGAAGCTGAATAAGCTTTTCATAATCCTTAGGGTGTAAGCCCTTTGTGGGTTCATCTAATACATAGAGGAGCTGGCTCATTCCTTCCCCTAGCTGACTGGCAAGACGTAGCCTCTGTGCTTCTCCACCTGATAAGCTTGGAATGGACCGATCTAATGAAAGGTACCCCAGGCCAATAGTTACCAAACTACGAAGCTTCTGATAGAGTTCATCTAAAAGCTGCCCACTAATCATTAAAGCCTCACTATCTAGTTTTTTAGGGAGATTTTCTATCCAGTGCATGCAATCGCTTAAGGTCATTCCTACTGCCTCTGGAAAGCGTTTTCCGGCTACTGTTACCAGGCGTCCTTCAGGAGCTAATCGTTCTCCTTTGCAGGCAGGACATGTTTCTTGTTTCATAAAAGGCAAAACATGGTCTCTCCCCCCTTTCCCCTCCTGAAAAAGACGTTTAATAATGGCACAAGCCCCTTCTACAGGACGAACAATTTCACCTTTTCTTCCGTTGTCCATTGCATAGGTAAAACACACCTCTTCCCCTTGGGAGCCATATAGGGCCATTTCTTTAAAATCAGAGGGTAATTGTTCCCAAGGACGTTCTAAATCCACATCTAACTTCTGGGCTAGTCCTAAAAGTTCCCCTTTCATCCAATTGGCATTAGGCTTTTTTAAGTGCTTTCTTAAATCGCCCCACCAAGGGGAGGCACCATCTAAAAGGGACAGTTCTGGCTTTGTCACAATAGCCTCTGGATTAACCTCCAGCTTCATGCCTAATCCCTTACAAACAGGACACATACTTTCAGGATTATTGAAGCTAAAGAGACTTAAACTACGGTCAAAGAACATTTTTTTGCAAGGATAACACATTTCTTTTGTCTGTAATAAACACCTTGCTTCGTTATTAAGTAAGGCATAAAGGGCCCCTTGCCCCTCTTTGAGTGCCGTTTCAATGGCTTTTTTTAACTGAGACTTAAAGTCTCCTTGATTCTCGGTTGGAGGTATGGTTTCTGTAAATACAGTGTGTTCCTGTCCATAGCCTTGTAGACTTAGTAGTGTCCCCGGTTGGATTGCACTAAGTAAATGTAAAATTTCACTTTCTTTAAGAGGTGTAATGGCTCTTCCACATTCTGGGCAGTGGCGAATGCCAATGCCATTATAAAGGAGTTTGAGATAATCATAGAGAGTGGTTAAAGTACCTACTGTAGAACGCGGATTCCAACTGGTGAAATTCTGGCCAATGGCTACTGCTGGGGGTAAACCTATTATTTGATCCACCTCAGGCTTCTCTAGGCCTCCTTGCTGAGTACCTTGCCCACCTAAAGAACCCATGAAGCGTCTTTGACTTTCTGCATAAAGGGTATCAAAAGCAAGACTGGACTTACCACTTCCACTTAAACCAGTTATAACAGATAATTGTTGATAAGGAAAAAAGCAATGGACATTTTGAAGATTATTTTGCCTTGCTCCCTTCACATAAATACCCTTTTGAGGCTCATCGTCTAATCTCTCCTCTATCTGTTTGTTCCTCCAAGAAGGTGTGGCTTGTCCATTACTCACCAGATAAGGCATTAGCTTGTCTATTTCTAAAGCTTTTAGAGCCAGCTCCTTGGTTTCTAAACAGTTATTACTTTCCACAAACCACTCCGGCCAATGACTTAACCATTTAGGGACATGGTAACTTCCTATACAATCTAAAGACGGCTCGTAAGGAATCAGGCCAAGATAAGGTGTTTTATCAAAAGCATCTAGTTCAGAAAGATAGAGGCGGCCTCTTTCACGGTCTCTCCTTACAATGCGTGCTGTGGTTAAAGCAATAGGATTAGGCCGGATAGGTGAGCGGGTAGCAAAAATTCCTGTTCGAGGTGCCTTTTCATAGGGTGGCTTACCTGTTGTGACTTTCCTATAAATCGGTTTATCCCATTGATGAAACCACCATATCACATGAATATGGGAATAATCCATTATTTTTTCCCAAAGGGCTTTCTCTTCTTTAGGTAGTGCAATATAATAGTTGCCCTCTTCTTTATGGATTTCCCCCTTAAAAGGCAGAGTAATCTCTTGAACTAGTAAGGGAGGCCCTTCTCTTAACACCTGCTTACTATGGGTACGTCGTTTTTTCTCTCTAGAAGGACTAACTGCAGCTTGTACCCGATTTTCACAAGGGAAATAGGGTTTTATATCAAATAACAATGTGCCTTCCGCGAGCTCAACACCTTGCCAATAAACCTTCCCCTTTTCAAGCTCTACCTTTTCAAGTTTTACAACTTCAAAGTTAACCTCCTTATGTTTTTTCATCTCTTCACTTACCACGACCCCTTTTTCTTCTATAACAAAAAGTAAAGCATGACTAAAAAGTTCTAGGTATTTAAGAGCGGGGCGATACTTCTCCTCTAGCTCTAAAACCATTAACTTATCCTCAGACACTACCCGTCCAATAGGTTGTAAGTAAGCTTGATCTACTCTATTTTTCACTTGTTTTCCCCTTTTCTATGGATGAATGACTTTTAGCCATCACTTTAGAGGTTCTAAAGGAATATAAATAGCAACTTCTTCGACAGCCTCCCCTTTATCCTCCCCATAACATTCAAAACAAGGACGATCATCAGGTTGATAGCCACTTTTAGGAAGCCATTCACTAAACATCAGATTCCAAGCCAGTGGGTATTGGTCTTTTGCTAATTGAAAGTGACCTATACCATATTTACCTCCTTCAATCCAACGATGTCCTAAGTTGCCTGTATGAGGCAGGGAACCTTCTACGGTCATACAAATACTTAAAATTAACTTCTCTTTCTCCGTTATTCCAGGTATATTGTGACATAAGATAAGCCATCTTGTTTGCGATGTACAAGGAAGAGCTAGTGCCTTAACCTCCTTGTTTAATTCCTCAAAAAGTTGTGAAAATAATGCTGCATTCCCTTTATAAGCCCCTATATGACGTCTATAAACCACCTCTATGGGCTGAATTTCCTTCACTTCTACCCAATAGTCTAAAAGAGAAGCTTCCTTCTCTCTTGCTACAGCTTGGCTTCTATCTGGATTGTAGCAAGAACCTTTTTCTAATACTTGTCTTAAATTGCTTTTTGAAATAGGTAGGGACTCATTGAGTTGAATAGGAGAGTCTTTTATCTTACTTGCTGGCACACCGTAATAGGCTTTAAAGGCTTTTGCAAAAGATGAAGAATTAGCAAAGCCACAACGTAAAGCTACTTCTGTAATGTCTAAATGAGGTTGTGCTAGAAGCCAAAAAATAGCCTTTTCTAAACGTAAACGTTGAATATATTGGAAAAGTGTTTCACCTGTAAAGGCAGCAAAGAGGCGATGAAAATGATAGGGGGAAAAATGGGCTACACCAGCTAAAGCCTCTAGACTAAGGGGCTCTTCTAGATGTTTTTCGATATAATCCTGAACGGCTCCAATACGCCAAGCATATTCTGTTGTGTAATCTTTAGACATACGCAAGATCTCCTTTCTTTGTTTGGAGTAGAACGCCCTTTATCATAAGGTAGTATAGACCTTAAATGTAAAAAATCAAGACTTATAACTTACTGCCTGTTTACTCACTGGCCATATCCAACTAAAAAAGGGGCTATAATCGCTCCTAAAGAAGTCATACAAGCACAAACCTCTTTCCTTTCTCATATTCTATTATTACAGACATTGAAAGTAGGCTGGAGGTATGCACAATGAATCCTATTTCTATCGCCATTGTAGGCGGTGATTTACGTTTTGTAAGACTCGCAGAGTTGTTAGTGGAAAAAGGCATAGAGGTCTCTGTTTACGGTATTAACCACCCTGACCTCCCTAAACAAGTTAAAATATGCTCTTCCTTAATGGATATTGCCACTTGTTCTTATATTATTGGACCGATTCCGTTAACTAAAGATAATAAATGTGTCTTTGCACCTATGTGTAATCATTACATTGCTCTTGAGCAATTCTTTTTAGCAGTAGCTCATAGTTATGTACTTGGAAGCGTTCTTAGTCCCAGCTTAAGGAAACGCTTAGATGAACATCATATTAAGTGGAAAGATATTATGGATATGGATGAAGTTGCCATACTTAATGCCATTCCTACAGCTGAGGGTGCCATTCAATATGCTATGCAAAATAGCGAGATTGTCTTGCACGGCAGTAAATGTCTTGTATTAGGATTTGGGCGTTGTGGCAAAATATTAGCACACAAGCTGCAAGGAATACACGCACAAGTTGCTGTAGAAGCACGCTCTTCAGTGGACTTAGCCTATATTAGGGCTTATGGTTATCAAGCTATTGCTTTAGAGGACCTCTACAAACATCTTGGTCAATTTGAATTTATCTTTAATACCATTCCTGTGAAAATACTAGGGAAACAAGCCATTGAATGTTTTAACCCACGGGTTGTCTATATTGAACTCGCTTCTGTTCCAGGTGGTCTTGATGTAGATTACTTTGAAAGTCAGGGATTAACCTATATTCCTGCCCCTAGTCTTCCTGGAATTGTAGCACCACGAAGTGCTGCTAATATTCTTTATCAATGCCTCTTATTGATTTTACACGATCAGGAGGCTTAACTCATGAAAGACTTTAAAGAACTTCGTTTAGGAGTAGCATTATGTGGCTCCTTTTGCACGTTTTCAAAAGCCGTCGAACTTATCAAAACCTTAGTAGCTTATGGCATAGATATTACCCCTATTATGTCCTTTAATGCCTATGAAACCTCTACCCGTTTTGGAAAGGCCGAAGACTTTATTGCACAAATTGAAGCCCTCACCGGGCATTCTATCTTACACACTTTAAAAGATGTAGAACCTTTAGGACCTAAAAATAAAATTGATGCCTTGCTGATTGCCCCTTGTACAGGAAATACATTGGCTAAACTTAGCCTAGCTATTACGGATACACCTGTTCTATTAGCCGCAAATACAGCCATGTTGAAAATTACGCAACATATAACTATATATTTAAATATTCATCTAATGAAATTACTATCAATAAGCCTGCTATATCATTAGGAGAAAGAATTAAGCAATCTAGATTATCTATGAATTTAACTCAAAAAGAACTAGCAAAAGCTGTAGGAGTTCATAGTGATACTATTTACCTACTTGAAAATGATAAAAATCTACTTCACGCAAAGTATATGATAAAAATTGAGGAGATATTAAATTGTGAAATATGTAAATATGATAAGTATCTTAATTTTGCTAAGCATACAGCTTTAAACATATCAAATATCCGTAAAGCTAGAGGTATATCAAAAAAAGACCTTGCTGCAGAATTTAATGTTAGTATTTCAACTATTAATTCTTGGGAATCTGGAAGAAGTTTTATACCAAGGAAATTGTTTTACTTAATATTTTCAGACAAATAAATACATGACTGAAAAAGGATCCATACTATAATATGGTTCTTCTTCAGTCACGTATAATAGCCTTACACCATATAAAAATCACAGCGCATTCTGTATCAATAGTAAAATTACTTTTAGAAGTATGCTCATGCAACCAATTCCACCAAGTATACCTGTGATTAGTCTTCTATTATTAGTTGATTGTTTAATACTGAAATTTTGCAGGCTCCAATCTAAAAGCATGACACTGGCACATATAATGCAGGAGAAATAACTAATCCCAGAAAATATAAATAGAGATATAATATATCCGATTAGCACTCCAGTACATCTCGCGCAAATAGGGAATTGGTATCCACAGAAGAAAAAACTTCTTTCTGCCAATTGATGGCATCCCCATCTCCTGTATGCTAAATCCATAAGGTGCATCCATAAAATATCTTTTTTACTCATTAATTTGCTTTAAATTTATTCCCACAAGTTTGGCATATCCAGAATTGTACATTCTTAGATTTACCTGAACCACATAGGCCGAATATACCACATAAACATAATTTTAATCCACTTATACCTTTAGTATGTACCTCATTAATTATAGTGCAGTTATCACTTCCACACTTCGGACATTTCATAATGACTCCCCCATTAATATATTATTTTTTACACTATAATAATACATAATATTTTAAATATTTTCAATATAATTACATATAAAATAATAACATCTCTTAATTTCAAAATACTAGGTACAGATACTATTATAAAACTATAATATCTCCAGTATTTTTTTGCTAAAGCAAACCATATTTTTATTCCTTTCTAAGTCCTTTTCTGTCAGTAACATAAACACGATCCATACTGCTTCTTAGAACTACCCATTGCTTTCCAAACTTTTTACAGTCAATACCTTCTTTAAGGAGGCCATTGCTTATGGCTCTCCTTAAAGTACTCTCTTCCCTGTTGTATAGCTCTGCAGCTTCTTTGAGACTTAATAACTCATTCCAATCCATTTTTTACACCTACCTAGTAAATA
>JAEYNQ010000286.1 GCA_023412455.1 Bacillota bacterium | reverse complement strand
GATTCTATGCCCGTTCGGGGCCTTTTGCGCTCAAAATTATGGTTTAGCTTCAAGATTGGGGCATATAACTTCAATAAATTGCTAAGATATCTTGGTAAAAAGGGTATCTTAGCTTTTAGCAACATTTTAAATGCATATTTATATACATTTATTAGTAATTTTATTGATGCGATTAAAATTGCTCATGAAATTTTTGTATTTAAAACCTCAAAAGCACCCGTTTTTGGGGTCTAATCACTTGATTTATTATAACTTATTTTTGTAAAATTAAATATATTCAGTAAATAATATATTTATGAAAATATGTGTCAGATGCTACTGGTGAGAGCAAAAATAGCCCTCCAGTATACCACCAGGGTTTAGGTTTGGTGTATCCTATTAAGACTGTATAAAAAGGAGGCTTTTAGGATGCAAACAAAAGAATTCTTACAAGAAGTACATTACCTGGAAGAAGTAGAGAATAAGTTGACTGGAGAATTAAAGCGCTTAGACCTAGAAATAGAGGCTAGACAGCAGCACATTAAAGAAACACATCAATATATTATAGATAATCGTCATGAAATGGACAGCATGGAGATTTTTTCAACCAACAAAGCACTAACTAATGAAAGCATACAACTGGAACAGTATGCCTTAAAAAAAGAGAGACTCAAGAAAATGCAAGAATCCCCTTACTTTGGAAGGATTGACTTTAGATATGAAGGAGACCAGGAAGGTGAAGAGGATGCCTATTATATTGGAATGGGTGATTTTACTGTTCAAGGGGAACACACAGCCCTAATTTATGATTGGCGTGCACCTATTAGCAGCCTTTATTACGATTATGAAGTAGGGCCAGCTACCTATGAGGCACCTGTAGGGCTTTTAGAAGGGGAGCTTCTTAAAAAGAAGCAGTATAAAATCAAAAAGAGGCAGCTAGAATATGTTTTAGACAGTCAGATGAAAATAGACGACGAAATTTTACAAAGAGAACTGAGTCATACAGCGGACAGCAAAATGAAAAATATCGTGGCAACTATTCAAAAGGAGCAAAATGCTATAGTACGTAATGAAGAAGCTCCTGTTATGGTGGTACAAGGGATCGCTGGTTCAGGAAAGACCTCTATTGCCTTACACCGCATTGCCTATCTTCTTTATAAAAGTAGGGAAGAACTAAGGTCTAGCAATATCTTGATTCTCTCTCCTAATCCTGTTTTTTCGGACTATATATCCAGTGTCTTGCCTGAGTTAGGAGAAGAAAATATTACGGAAATGGGCTTAGAGGAATTAGTGACTCAAGAGTTAATAGAAGGCATACAAGTAGAAAGTCGATGTGAACAACTGGAATTTTTACTAGGGCCTGACATTATGCATTCCCAAAGGAAGCAAAATATTGACTTTAAGGAAAGCATAGACTTCTTAACGCTACTTAATAACTTTATTGAGCTGTTGCCAGAGAAAAATTTTAGACCAGAAAATCTGAGTTGGAATGGCTTTAGCTGTAGTAAGGAAGAACTGCAAATGCTCTTTTATGAAAAATATAAGAGCAAGCCTATTTTTAAACGACTCCAATATATAGCGGATTATATAGCAGACAAAAAGGAATCAGATACAAATAAGACCATTACAACCAAAGTGCGAAAAGAGCTAGAGAATAAATTAATGGATGATATGAGACAAACAAAGCTCATGGTGCTCTATAGTGATTTTATTGCCTGGTGTAATAAAACGCAGCTTAAAGAACCCTTTCTAATGCTTAAGAAGGGTAAGCTTCACTATGAAGATGCCTTCCCGCTTATTTATCTGAAGTATGCCTTGTATGGGCATACCAGTTTTTCTCAGATTAAGCACTTAGTTATTGATGAGATGCAGGATTATTCTTTTATCCAGTTTGAGGTATTAAAGACGCTCTTTAATTGCCGTATGACCATTTTAGGAGATAGATATCAAGTACTAGAGCCTAAAGAGCCTAACGTACTCCAGAATCTCAAGAAGGTCTTTCATAATCCACTTATTATTCAGCTAAATAGAGCCTATCGTTCTACCTTTGAGATTGCTACCTTTGCCAAAAAGATTATTGATCAGCAAGATATGATTGCCTTTGAACGCCATGGGGAGGAACCTCGTTTAATAAAAACTGATTCCTATTGCCACATGTTAGAGGAGATGGTCAGTGACTTAAAAAAGCTGGATAAACAGAAGTATGCTTCAGTGGCTATCTTATGTAAGACAGCTAAGGAAGCAGAGCAGATGTATGAGGAGCTAAGAGATCAATTACCACTTACCTTGTTTACAGCACAAAGCACGGTCTTTGAAACGGGCCTAGTCATTACCACCTCTTATTTAGCCAAAGGATTAGAGTTTGATGTGGTATGCATTCCTAATGTGGATGAAGATTACTATCAAAGCACCGTAGATAAACAGGTACTCTATATTTCTTCCACAAGAGCCCTTCATATACTAAGGCTTTATTATTACAAGGCATTAACACCACTCTTAATAAAAGAGTAAGAATTAAAAATATAAATATAAATATAAAAGGAAGAGACAAGGATACCTCTTCCTTTTATATTTATAGCTTTAGCTCAATAAACCACAAATATGGCTGATAATTCTTATTATTCTAATTAATTATTGACCTCCCTACATAGCTGTCATATACTTGAAACAGACACAGGTGTCGGAAATGGCAGAAGGAGGAAAGTTGAGTCCATGGGCAAAAAAGGGGATATTACAAAGGCTGCTATACTGAAAGCAGCACTGATTTTATTTGTTCATAAAGGCTTTAAGAATGTTACAATGAAAGACATTTGTGAGGCAACAGGGCTTAGTCGTGGTGGATTTACTACTTTTCTCTTATCAAGGGGTACGGATGCTTAGTAGTATCATGCCACTAGATGATGACAAAATACCAAAAGGCATGATTAGTGAGATTAGGTCAATGTTAGTAAAATAAAAAA
>JAEYNQ010000208.1 GCA_023412455.1 Bacillota bacterium | reverse complement strand
GCACATTGGTAGTTTGCCCAATGACTCAGGATGCGCTATTTGAGAAGATGGTGAGCAATATAAGAGAGGTTAAGGCAAGAGGAGCAGTTGTGCTCGCAATAACCCAAGAAAAGAATTGCGAAGAGCTCAAAAAGACCGCAGATTTGGTTATATCCATTCCAGACGTGGATTCCTTGACTGCCCCAATATCAGCAGTTACACCACTTCAGCTATTTGCCTACTACATGGCTTTAGAAAGAGGCTGTGATGTCGACAAGCCTAGAAACCTTGCGAAGTCGGTAACGGTGGAGTAGGTTTACATGTTCCGGTTTAATATATGAGGAATAATAAAAAAGTCTTAAAATTAATAAAAAAGTTGTAAAATTTATAATAAAGATGTATAATTAGGCACCATATAATGGTATACTTACTCATATAAGGAAGTGATGCTTTTGTGAGTAAGTACAACCTGAATTGGGATGAAAATAAACTTAAAAGATATATTAGTGAAGGACGAGGTCAAGGTGTAGGTAAAGATTATAAGCCATGGATCACCGTACATGACTTCCCTTCAGAAGGAATTATTTCAAGGCAGCCTGGCTGGAAATCCAATCGGGTCTGCCATTTTTTGTCTAACAATGAGTTGAGATACTTCTATTTGCTTGAGTGGGCTGATAATGTAATAGATATTCGTGAGCAATACCCGATGAATCTGGAGGATACGTTAAGAATTGCGGACAAGATTGGCATAAAACATCCTATAAATAGTAAATATGAAGTTCCATATGTGATGACATCTGATTTTATGATTACAGTTAATATAGATGGTAAGGAAACAAATATTGTCAGAACAATCAAGCCTGCAAGCAATCTTGAAAAGAAAAGTGTTATTGAACACTTCGAAATTGAACGTAGATACTGGGCTGAAAAAGGAATAAGCTGGGGAATTGTAACAGATAAAGATATTCCAAGAATTTTTGTTTCTAACATTGAATGGGCGTATTACTCTTATAAGCTGGATTCATATGGTGAGCTAGGAATCAAAGAACTCCAGTATTATGGAGAAATTCTTAAGGAGAGATTGGAAAGCTATGATGGCAAAATTGTTTATGCAGCAAGAGCTTTTGACAAAGAAATGAACCTTACACCTGGAACTGCACTTGATATTCTGAAACATTTGATTGCTCGGAAAGAGATAATCATAGATATGAAATCAAAGCCATGTGTTGATAATGATACCGAAAGTATAAAAAGGATTATTAAGAAAAATGATAGGATGACTGCAATATGAACGAAATATTAAATGTTAATGAGCTTATTACATGGAACCCCGGACAAGAAAATGAGCATACAGAAAGGATATTATGGATTGAAGCTGGCGGTTTTATACTATACGTCATTGATGCCTTCTCTAGTCAAGGTTTACCTATGTCAAGGAAAATCAAAGATGTAATAAATGCTCTTGAAAGCGTTGATGCAGTGAAACGGGAAGATGATCCATTGATCAGATTACCAAACGAGAATAGTATCAAAGAGTCAGATAAAATAAAAAGAGATAAAGCATGGAGTATAATTGTTGAAATAGTGAAATATGAAAATGAGCCTGATGTATACGAACGTGAAAAACGAGGTCCGTGGGTATCAGATGCTGTTTCAAGACATGATGTTACTTACTCTACAGTATATAAATATCTCAGAAGATTCTGGCAGAGAGGTAAAAACAAAAATGCACTTTTACCTGATTACTATAACTCTGGAGGCAAAGGTAAAAGAAAAACTCTTGGTGTTAAAAAGATCGGACGACCAAGAAAGAATATTGAGGTAAATGGACCCGGAATTAATGTCGATGAGTCTACTAAAAAAATATTCAGATTGGCTGTAAATAAATATTATGATACTCCCAAAGAAAACTTTATGTCAACGGCCTATAATCTTATGGTCAAGGAGTTTTATAGAGAGGATTACAGATTTGAAAATGGAATTCGTAAACCGACAGTTATACCGATTGGGCAGATACCAACTATCACTCAATTCCGATATTGGTATGAGGTTGAACAGGACATTAAAGAATCCCTTACAAAGAAAAAAGGTTCCAAAAAGTACGCATTAAATAATAGAGCAGTACTTGGAAAGTCAGATACTGATCTTATAGGCCCGGGTTCGAAGTACCAAATAGATGCAACAGTTGCTGATGTCTATCTGGTATCCAGATTTAATCGTACATGGATTATTGGTAGACCAGTAATTTATGCGATTATAGATTGCTTTTCAAGAATGGTTACCGGTATATATGTAGGTCTGGAAGGTCCGTCCTGGATTGGAGCTATGATGGCTCTTTCAAATGCTTTTACGGATAAGGTAGGCTATTGTAAGGAATATGGAATTAGTATTTTACAAGAAGATTGGCCGTCTCACCATGTACCACTTGCTATACTCGGCGATAGGGGCGAAATGGAAAGCTACCATGCTGATACCTTAGTAAATGGGCTGGACGTACGCATTGAGAATACACCATCCTTCAGGGCTGACTGGAAAGGAATAATTGAAAAATATTTTCACCTGGTAGATGAAAAAGTAAAACCGCTTGTTCCGGGTCATATAGATATATCCTTCAGAGAACGTGGAGGTACGGATTATAGGCTGGATGCTAAGCTTGACATTTATCAGTTTACCCAAATCATAATTAACTGTGTCTTATACCACAATAATCAGCATTGGATGAAGAAATACAGTATGAATGAAATGATGATTGAGGAGGATGTTGATCCGATACCAAGAAGCCTATGGTACTGGGGTATAAGCAATAGATCAGGTAAGCTGCGGGCTTACCCTAAGGATAAAGTCAAAATGAGCCTCATGCCGGAAGATACAGCTACTGTTACAGAAAAAGGCATAAAGTTCAAAAGTATGTTCTATAGCAGTCAAACCTTAATTTCAGATAGGTGGTTTGAAATAGCAAGAAATAAGGGTAGCTGGAAAGAAAATATAGTGTATGATCCAAGAAATATGAACCTTATTTATATTAAGAAAGATAATGATAACTATATTAAATGTGAAATGCTTGATAAAAGGCTTTACAATAGTAAAACATTTGATGAAATTGAATACTTAATTGAGTATCAAAAGCTTAAACTGGATAAAAATCAGGAAAGTATTCTCCAGTCAGAGGTTGACTTATTTACAAATATAGAAAATATAGTACAAAAAGCTGACAAAATGACGAGTGAGCAAAGGGATAAGACAGTAAGCAATGCTGAAAGAACAAAGAATATCCGAGAACGGAGACGAACTGAAAAAGGTTTTGAAAAGCTTAATAGTGCATTTGTTTTAGGTGAAGAAAATGACTTGAGCGAAAATGATGAACCCAACAAGGTTATTCCAATAAGAGAAACTCAAGTTGAGAAAAACATATATCCAAGTAATATTGAGTATTTAAGAAAAAAGCAAAAGGAAAGAATGGAAAAAAGAGATGAGTAGAGATCCAAACTCTGGCGAGATTGTCGAAGCGATTTATTCAAGACAGGAACTGAAGGAATACTCCAATAACCCTTTAATTGAGGCGCTACCTCCTATTTGGAGCTTTGAACAGGTTGAAGAACTGTTACATTTCTATCCTGATCATAATGAGACTGAATTATATTTGGAGCCTCATATCAGATTTCATTGTGTCCAACGCTTGTTCAGTTATTTTCAACCTTGGAGTACCCACTTTGACATTGAACAGAGAATTTCAAGGGTGATAAGACAAGGATATATTTCCCGTAATCCGCTTAAGCAGAATTATGCAGGAGATTTACAGAAAATATACCAGATGATTAAGGAAGGAAATTATGAGTTTAAAAATTCTGAGCTTTCAAAGCCGTCATCATCGGGCTTTACTATAATAGGCTTTTCCGGCATGGGTAAATCTTCCGCAGTAGAAAATATACTTAACAGGTATCCTCAGATCATATTGCATGAAAAATATAGTGATTTAGATTTTGATCATAAGCAGCTTGTATGGCTTAAGCTTGATTGCCCCTACGACGGAGGAGTTAAAGGACTGTGTGCCGACTTTTTTCTGGAATTTGATAAAATGATGGGTGACACTACATACGGTAAGTTCGCTGCTGGAAGGAATACTACAACTGCCACGATGATTCCAAGAATGGCGCAGATTGCAAGGCGGCATAGTCTGGGACTTCTTGTTATTGATGAAATACAGCAGCTTAGTGTTGCTAAAAGTGGTGGTCAGGAAAAGATGCTCAATTTCTTCGTGAATTTGGTGAATACTATCGGAATCCCTGTGATCCTTATTGGAACTACTAAGGCAATGTCGGTATTACAGAGTGAATTCAGACAGGCCAGGCGTGGAAGTGGACACCAAGGAGACCTTGTTTGGGAGAATTTAAAAAAGGGTGAAATATGGGACTTGCTTGTAGAAGGAATGTGGAATTACCAGTGGACTCAGCGTAAGTGGAAATTGACGAAGGAGCTAAAGGACACTTTGTATGAAGAAAGCCAGGGAATTGTTGACATTGCTGTAAAGCTTTACGCTATGGTTCAGATGAGAGCTATCGCTACCGGGGAAGAATCAATAACTCCTAGCTTGATCAAAAGAATTGCTGAAGATAATCTTAAACTGGTAAAGCCAATGCTTGATGCATTAAAATCCGGAAATGTTGAAGAAATAAGTAAGTACGGAGATATTATGCCGTTGGACATAGAAGAATTCCGTGAAAAACAATTGAAGGAATTAAACCTAAATATGCTTATAAATCAGAAGAAACAGCAAAAGGCAAAGCTAGAAAATGAAAAGGATAAGGCATATGAGGAGGTTGTCTTAAGACTTGTAGATCTGAATATTGATCAGGGAAAAGCTAAAAGTATAACAAGTAATGTCATAAAATCATTTGAAGGTTCAGTAGATGCTGATACTGTTTTTAGGGAAGTAATGTTAGTTGTATTGCAGCAAAACTCAGATAAGGATGTTCGCAGAAAAATATCAACACAGAGAATCAAAAAAGATAATGATGATTTGAGAGTTATTATAGAAAAAGGCAGAAATGAAAGTAAATCTGCATATGAGGCCTTAAAGACCGAGGGGATCATAAAATGTCCGGTTGAGGAATTCAATTTAACAGGATGATTATGATTGAACCACTTTCCTACTCCGTATCCTGACGAATTGCTATATAGTATATTAGCAAGGTACCATGTCAGATGCGGTAATATAAGTCCTAAAATGACTATGCATGAATTGTTTGGAACAAGTACCATAACTGCAGTAGTTGATATGCCAAGTGATATTGATTCACTAATATGTCGGATTCCTAAAGAGAAAAGGTTAACTGCAGATGGATTAATTATGAATAATACATTATTTCCCTACTATACTGCATTTATGCCTGAAATCAGGATAAAGGCTATTGAAGCTGCAATGAAGAGAAACGGTGGTGGTAAAATTCATACTATGGCCGGGATTATGGCAAGCAATATAACTGTGCCAAAATATCTACGGTTTTGCCCTGAGTGTAGTGCGGAAGATAAAATTAAATATGGAGAATACTATTGGCACAGACTCCACCAAATACCTGGAGTAATGCTCTGCCCTATTCATAATGCTTTAATTAAAAATAGTTTAGTTAACCTTGATTTACAAAATAGGCACGAATTTATAGCAGCAAATGAGAAAAATTGCGTTGATAATCCATTAAGAATAAATTACACAGAAGCTGATAATTATGGGTATTTACTGCTTTCTAAGGATATTAATTGGATTGCTAAAAATTACAAAACTATCAGGGAATTCTTGAATGAAAATATGATTGTAAGAGATTGTTATATCTCTGGACTTAAAAACAAAGGTTATGCTTCAACAAATGGACGGGTTTACCAAGAAGATTTGTTGCATGATTTTATAAACTATTACGGAGATAATTTTCTTAATTCTGTTCAATGTGAAGTAAGCCTTGATAGTGAAGATAATTGGCTCTCTAGTATTGTAAGAAGACATAGGAAAGCTTTTCATCCAGTGATGCATTTGCTATTTATAAGATTTATATATGGCTCTGTAGAAGAGTTCATAAATAGCTACGAAAAGTTCAAACCTTTTGGAGATGGACCATGGCCGTGCTTAAATGCAGCAGCAGAACATTACAAGAAACCGGTAATAAATGAGATTAAAATTACACATTGCTTGGGTACAAAACAACCAGTTGGTACATTTGAGTGTAGCTGTGGATTTATATATTCAAGACGTGGACCGGATACTTCTCAAAATGATTTGTTCAAAATTGGGAGAATTAAGAGCTTTGGTTCCGTGTGGGAATCGATACTTGCAGAATTGATGAAAATTGGGGGTAAATCCATAAGGCAAATTGCTCGTGAACTGAATGTGGACTCTAAGACAGTTAAAATCTATGCAATTAAGCTTGGGTTAAAGGTACCTTTAGTGTCAGCTACTCTAGATGAAAATAAAAAAAACAATGATTTTAGATTGGCTGATAGCAATATGAATAATAGCTTACTTCAATATCATAGAAATGTTTGGCAAGAAACACAGGAAGCTTATCCAGAAAAGACAAAGACAAAACTCAGAAATATAGCGAAATCAAATTATATATGGCTTTATAGGCATGACAGAGAGTGGTTAGATATTAATTCTCAGGAGATTCAAAGTCCCCCAATTACTAATCGAAGAATTGACTGGGATAAAAGGGATTCAGAGGTTTTACAGAATGTTAAAGAAGCTGTTGAAAAAATACGGAATTCAGTGGATAAGCCAAAAAGGATTTCACTAGGCCGTATAGGGATGATATGCGGTCTACAGGGGCTATTGGATAAACACCTCGGCAATATGCCTTTGACAAAAGCTTTTGTTGAGTCTGAAGTAGAAACTGATTATGATTACAGAAAACGAAGAATACGCTGGGCTATAAATAGGCTAGATGTGTCAGGAGAAGAAATAAAGGTTTGGAAGGTTATGCGTATGGCGGGTATTCGGAAGGAATATGAGAAGCAGGTTGAGGAGTGTATGGATAAGTACTTGAGGGATTGATTACTTATTTGCAATTGTGGGGGTCATTATGAGTAGATTAAAGATTAGGTCATGGGTATTTGATGAAAATGAGGAAGTTGAATTATACTGGCATGGTGTCCCTTTTCTAAACACTGAAGGATTGTGGATGCTAAAATGCTTATTCAAAAGAAATGATGGAAGCTATAAGGAACATATAATACCCTTTGGCACTCTTCCCTATCTGAGAATTGGGCAATCTTATATAAATGGTGACTTTTCAGATAAACCAGCAAAAGGTTCTTTATGTGAAATAAAAGTACCTAGCTTTGCTACTTTTGATTATTGCAAAGCCTTTAATTTCCCCAAAAGCTTATATGCTTTTGATCGTCAGCCAGCTCCTGCTTATGGCAACCTTAATCTTTGTAGATTTGAGGTTGGAGGTGTTACATATTATATTCCATGTACTGAGATTGTTAGGAGTATCCTTGCGCCTTATAAAATGCTAGTAAATCAAATTTTAAGGCCAGAAGGGTTAGATTATTTTATTGAGGGCTCCACGGAATCTGGAGGCAGGCTATCTGTAAATTTAAATGAAGAGTACGATAGGAAATTACTAAATGATGATGCATTAGCTTATTTTATTTGGCTCAGGTTTAACAAGCAGGCACAACGGTCGTGGAATTCAGTCTATAGGAATATCATGCTTGATGCTTCAAAAAAATCAAATAATATTGGAATGGAGTTAAGAAATGGAATTCCAATAAGAGTTATGCCAGCCCATTCAGGAGTATCCACATGGACTTTTAGAGGTTTATCATATAAAAATCACTGCTTGATACTTGAATTACTCCATAGATCTGACTTGGTAATACCATTTTCAAATGTTGAGTGCTTTCACCCTAAGCTAGAGAGATTAGAAGTTGATAAGAATCCAAGATATGTTAAAGATCCAACCCAAAAGCCGCTTGAAAATGAAACTATTGATCTTGATATAACTGGAGATGGCGCTGAAAAGCATGCGAATAATATTATTATCGAACAACCGCCGGTAATGTACAGCTTTAAAAATAAGCCAAGAATATATAGAAAAAGTAATAAGAAAAGGAAGGTTCACACAGGAGAAGTTATTGTTATCGGTACCGGAAAAGATGGTGGTTCGAACAATAACGTTGGTACTACCCAGGATTGGGTTCAAGGAGGACGTATACCTCAAATTGAATTCGATGGCTTAAAAATGGTTGATATGAATATTTGCAAAGGGCTTGAAGAATTTTTTGCACTTATTACGCATTTACAACTAAATTACAAGAATTTTAATTTGTCGTTTAGTGTTATCCCCTTACCACCATTAAAAAGTTTTTCGTATTACGAAGATGGCGGTATACGTTCATGTGCAGTTGTGCAAATATCACGAGATGGGCATATTCCCTGCTATTTAATCGAAATTGGGAGAGCTGATGATTGGTCTATCTCGACTCTGGTCGTAAAGCCTGTTAAAACTGAGCTCTCTGTTATACAAGAATTCGAAAGCTTTACAAAACTCTTGCTCATAGATCTGGTTAATAACAACGGGCATTGGAACCGTGAATTATTTCGGAAAGAGAGCAATTATGTCTTTGAAACTGCTAAACATATATCCGGACAGCCTATTTTTCGGTGGGTTGAGAGGATTGTTGAGAAAATGATATAACTACTCAATATTATTATGTAATATGAATAAACCAATATGTTTGAAAGTGCAAAGTTACTATTTAAAATTGCGAATACTATAATTTACCAGTTTGTATTTTACGTTTATATTTATTTACAGTATACTTTAAACCTGCTTCTAGTAAATGAACAATTTTGTATTTTTTTGTTTCTGCATAATTTTTGAAATCAATCCATACAGCACTATTTATAGTTAAGGTAATATCTTTCCTCTTAATAGTTCTTTCTAAAGGTGAAATTTGATTTTTCAAAATATACTTAATTGCTTCTTCACATAACCTACTTTTAGGTATATCTATCTTAGCAGAAATTAAATCTAAATCTGCTATAAGCTTTTGGTCAATATCCTCACAAATTTTTTTTCTGTAGCACTTTTTATTTGTCATAAATTTATAACCTCTATCACCCTGTATATATTAATATATCTAGCATTACATCAAAGTTTTATCTGTACAAAATACAGATTTTGTGTTATAATAATATCATAAAAATATTGTGTTGTTAAGGATTTTTTTTAGCTTTAAAATTTATTAGTTGCATATAAATTTAGGTATTATATACTATTAAGTAAGGAGTAATAACATGAATTGTATTGAGATTACAGAGTTTGATAAAGCTAATGAAAATGATATTTTAAATAAGGATAAACAAAAGGCTATACCAACTACCACTTCTATACCTCAAAAAGCATTGATTGAAAATATACTCCCTCTTAAGATAATTTCAGATTTGGCACGCATTGAGGGTAATGGAAAAAAACCTATCTATGAAATTCATAAGTGGTGGGCAAGAAGGTTAAGTGCTGTTGTAAGATCATTAATTATTGGAATTTTACTACCAGGTGATTCAACTGAAAATCAATTTTGGGAAAGGTTTTATGGCCAAAATTCAATTGATTTAACAATACTGGATTGCTTCATGGGCGGCGGAACATCCCTTGTTGAAGCTAAGAAAATGAATGCTAGGACCATTGGTGTTGACGTTGATCCTTTGGCATGTTTTATTACACAGAAAGAACTTGAAACATGTGATTTTAACAAGGTTCAAATAGCATTTGATGATATTCTTAAAAGCGTTGGTAGTAGAATAAGAAGTTTTTATATCACAGAGGTAGGTAATGAAAATTACCCTATAATCAATACATTTTGGGTATACAGTGTTAAGTGCCCTACATGTAATGAATTATTTGAGACCCATCCACATTATAAATTATATTATGACAAAAAAGAGCAAATTGTTTTTTGCAAACATTGTGGACAGGTTCATACAATAGCAGATGATTTAAATTCATTTACATGTTCAAATTGCAAAAAAGATACTGACATAAATTTATATACATATAAAAATGGATACTGCTATTGTCCTAATTGTAATGACAAATTTAGACTGCCAGGTCGGGTTAATGGAATAAATAGTCTTAAGATGTTTGCTCTAGAATTTGAAAAAGACTCTAAAAGGATTTTTAAGAAAGTTGATTTAAAAGACATAAAACTATATGATGAAGTAAGTAAGATGTATTATGAATGCATTAGTAATTATTTCGTTCCTGAAACACTTATTCCTGCAGATAATCGTACAAATACTAGACCTATGTCCCATGGCTATAATTATTATAAGGATCTTTTTAATAAAAGGCAGCTTTTTTCATTAGCACTTATTTATAACGAGATAGTTAAGATTAACGATATTGAAACTAGAGAATGGTTAATACTTGCATTTTCAGATTGTCTAGCTTCTAATAATATCTTATGTAACTATGCTTATGGTTATAAAAAGCTTACACCTTTATTTGGAATTCATGCATATACAGTCCCAGTACGACCAGTTGAAAATAATGTTTGGGGAACTGGAAACTTTGGTAGAGGATCTTTTGAAAAGACATTTAAAAAAATGCTTAACGCAAAAATGTATTGTGAAAAAACTTATGAAAGTAATATAAACAAGAATGGAAAAACTAATAAAATTTTTACAGGGGAATTTATTAAATCGCTTGTTACCAACTCTGAAGAGCAGTTTTATAGTGGCAATTTTGATTCTTTGATAATTAATTCTAATTCTGAAAATTTAGGTAAAATAAGAGATAATACTGTAGACATAATTTTAACTGACCCTCCGTATTTTGATAATCTTCACTACTCTGAACTAGCTGATTTTTACTATCAATGGATAAAAGGTATAATAAATGGGGGCACAACGAACCCTCTCATAGAGGCTCTGTATGTAAATGGTAATGAGAAAAATTGTAAAGATGACTATAAAAGAAGGCTTCAAAAGGTTTTTACCGAGTGCTCAAAAAAACTTAAGGATAATGGCATCATGGTTTTTTCATATCACCATAATAAGGAGGACGCATGGTCTTTACTCGGTAAAGCTATTAAAACAGCTGGCTTTATTATTACAAATGTATTTCCAATAAGATCCGAAGGACAAAGCGGTTACCATACTAGTGAGAATAGTATAAAGTGGGATTCAATAGTTGTTTTAAGAAAACGTAGTTTTTTAACTTATAAATCTGGCGAAAATATCGAAGTTGATTTAAATAATAAACTTAATTATTGGGAGAATTACATAATAAACAATAGCTTAGACATGAAAGTTTGTGATTATGTTAGCTTTTATCGTTCTATAGCTGTAATGTTTTATTCTCAATATGAGAAAAACTACTGCCTTAATGGATTGATGAGGAAAGCAGAAAGCAAGATTAAAAAGGAAAATGTAAAAAGAATATTGGATGAAGCAATAAGTAAAGATTTGATAGAAACGGGAAAAAAGTAAAGAATAAATAGAGAAATTCTCCCGGATATTGTAAATTTTAGCGTTATTAAGTAAAATATAACTTAATAGCGCTTTTTAATTTTACTTAATGGAGGGAAATACATGAATTATATAATAGATAAAAGCATAATTACTAATCTTGCAAATGATGGTTGCATTAAATACTCTGTTAACCTTATAGACCAAAAGTGGAAAAAATTATTACGTAAGCAATTATGTGACTGTGGTTCTGGTAAAAAACGAGCAAATTGCTGCTATATATTGGAGCAATCTAGAAATACGATTAAAGATTACAATTTTGTAGAAGAACATCTAAGTGTAAAGATACCACATCCAGATAAGGCACCATTAATAACTCATATGAGAGCTGGTGAATTTGCCGAAATAAGAAAAATTGAAGAGCTGTCATATTATTATTCAATTGGAACTAACATTAAAGTTAATGACGATCAATGTGCTGATGACGAACTAAAACAAAGTCTATCAAGTTTTTATAATGAACATGAAGTCTTAAACATTAACTTTCACAGGGGGAATTTTGAGGAATTAGGAAGACTAATTTATGAAAGGAAAATAAAAGGTAAAGACTTTAGGATAGGAACTATAAATGGTGATTTTGAGTTTGATGATGATATCGGAGATGATGACGAATATCTATTTGAGGATAAAGGCATTGCACCGCAAGAATTTAAGAAGATTGTAAAAAGTAATAAATACGATTACCTTTATCAGCTTAAATTTAGTGTAAAGGACAATTTCTTTTGCAGTTTAATTGCAGATATTGATACATCTGGTTTGTATGACTTCTCAAAAATAAAATTTAGTAATTATATTCCTGATTTTGTTAAAGTTGTTTCAAAAGATAATCAAGAATATTTGAACTGTAAAGTTTTTGATAAAAATCTAAATGTTCAAATATCAAGAAATGAAAAAACAAAATTAGTCGTAGCCGATATAAAAAATTCAGAGTTTAGTAATAAGTTTTTTATTGAGCTTGGTTTATATATGATTGCTCTTAATTCGTTTATTTGGGATAACGATTGTTTATCTGAAGACTTTGAAGTAGTTGCAGGAGGTTTAATATATCCCGAGCATGATGATGAACTTGAACAAGAGAGATATTACCGAATAAAAAATGGGACTTCCGAACAAATCAAAACATGGAAGGTGGATTTTGCAACTGTTAGAGAAGAATTAATAAGTGTTTTTAGGAAAAAATTACCTAACCTAATTCAAATAATTGAGAACGGTAAAAATGAAGAATACAACGAAATAAAAATTGCTTCAATGTGTACGACATGTGACTATTATGGAGGTCAACATTCAAAAGAATTAAAAAATTATATAGACAAGCAGAAAATGGATAACCCTACTTTCAACTATCAGGATATTGAAGAATATCTAAATGCCCCTGAAAATAACTTCTGTAGGTATTGCGTAAAAAATTTAAAGAATATTAATGTCTTACCTGATTTAGATAGAGGAGAAAAAAATACTTTATTAAAACAATCAATCAAAGTGCTTGATGATTTAGAAAATGCAATTACTTCAGAACATGAAATATTTAATTATAATAAGACTTTAAAAGCTGATATTAAAGTACTAGAAAATAGTATTACTCTAAGAAAAAATGATGAGAATTATAAAATAATTAATGATAGAACAATTAATTTACCAAGATTCTCAAATGTAAAAATATTCATTGATATTCAAAAAAGTACAAAAGAACAAACCTTGTCATTTGCGTATGGCTTAAATTATTTCCATAGAGATTTAAATGGAAATATTACTAAAATAGATATTTCAAATGCTGAGTTTTCGATTTCAATTACAGATGAATATTCTTTTAGAAATGATTTGAGAGAATATTTCGAATTCTTATTTAAGATAAATGATCTTTTGAAAAGATATGAAGATGTTAGCGACCAATATGGGAATAATTTGTCTTATTCTATTATCTACTGGGGTCAGAGTACATATGATCATCTTAAAAAATTATTCTTAAATATATTTGATTTTATTAAAAGAGATGGGAATGGAATTGAAACAATTTATACAACTATTCCAACGTCAGTATTAAATGAAAAAAAGAGAAAAGTTAGGGAGTTAAAAGAACGTTTTTATACTTTATTTGCACCAGAGGATGAAGTTCAGGATTATCGGGTTGTTGAAAAGAGCCCATTTTTTGATATGAAAAAGGCAATTACAGACCTTATGGTTTTAAATGCAGATATAAACCTAACATTACAACAAGTAAATAGTTTGATTACTGGCTATAATTCCATTTTTAAATATCATAAGCCAGATTCGGATTCTTTTAATGGCTATGTCTTTGGTCAAATTTGGGCTAGTGAACAGTTAGATGGTGATAGTAGAGATGATTTTAAAAATCAAATCAAATCAATTATTAGAAATCGTATAAAAGCAATGATGGGAATATACTTAAATTTATCAACTGGTGGATATTTATACGGGGTTCCTCCAACCATAATTCCTTTACAGAGAGAAAACCATTTTGCGAATTTCGGAATGGGAAACGATTTATATCTTTTTTATAAACTCGATAACGCACACTCGCTTGTTGAAACTGAATTAATACATAATGAGGAGGTTTATAAAAAGACAGTATTAGGCAGGTCTATCTTCCTAGAAAAGCTTTATACCAATCAACAGCGTGAAGAAATTTTAATGCAAAATGACCTAAATGTAAATGATCAAGAACTATTTGTATTCAAAATTAGTGAGAATAGTAAGGAGGCAAACTTTGATGAAAAAAGTATTTGCTTGACGATATATCCAAAGGATAAAGCCGAATATATTTTTATGAAGTTTGTTGATAAAAGATATAACAATGTCATATTTTATGATTCAAGCATATATAACTTTAATGCATTTACTGAGTGGCGCTGGAAAATTGGTAACCCATATAAGAATGTTGTTGAGGTTTCCATTGAAAAGCTACTTAGATTTGATGGAATAATTATTCTTAGAATTTCAGCATTAACAAGAAGATTAATGGAACTACTTATTAACGAATATCAATTTGATTTTACAAAGAATTTAGTTTTAGAAGGTTTTCATGCAGATTTTTGGGGAAAGCTCTTGAAAAAATCTTTAGATAAAGTAAGTGATAATGAACTTGCTAGAAGAATGTTAGAAGATTTTGTCAATGAGCAGATGAATAGCCTCCTAAGGCAAGATGTAAGAAATTTGGTGACAAATCATTATCTTAATGGTGAAATACCTCTTGACGACTCTCAAATTGATGCAATAATACATGCACTTAACAATAAAATGACTTTATTATGGGGGCCACCAGGTACTGGAAAAACACATACAGTTATTCATTTGCTGTTATCTTATTATTTTTTATGTAAGCAAAATTCAAATGATGAAATAAAACGGATTCTAGTAATGTGTAACAATTATGATGCTTTTGATAATATAATTAGGAAAATGAGTTCTTCTGGTATCTTAGATTATAATGATGTATTAATAGTCAGAATAAAAAGCAAGGATAGAGAAGAAAGAGATTATCAATTTAATCAAGCAGATTATTGGGAGATATCAGCAGATACTTATAGCGATGAGTTTAAAGAGGATTTTCGTTGTTTATCTACTAAACCGCAAAGAATCCAGATTATTGCTTCAACACCAAATCAGATTGCTAAAATATTTACAAATAATTCTTATTCAAGGAATCAAAAAGTGAGATTTGATTTAGTTATAGTTGATGAAGCTTCTCAAATGGACGTGGGGCATTTTGTGCCAGCATTATTAAAGATAAAAGAGAATACTCAATTTGTTTTGGCTGGAGATGATTTACAATTACCACCAATAACAAATGTTAAATTGATTAATTCAAGTGAGAATTATTATGGTTCAATTTTTAGTTATTACTTAAATGAGTTTCATAATGAGACAACAAACAATTTGAGAGTTCCATTACACTACAATAGGAGATCAAATAGAATTATTGTAGAGTATTCCAAGTTAGCTTTTGATTATGACAAGAAATATGAAGCAGTAGAAAATAGTGAGGGACAAATAAAATTTGTATCTGAACCGAAGAACGATTTTTATGATGATGTTTTGGACCCCCAAAAAGTAATATGCGTTTTAAACTACGATGATGGTAATGCAAGTCAAATTAATCCATTTGAAGCAGACGAAGTAATCAAGCTTATAAAAAGAATTTGGGAAAGAGGAGTATATAAGTATGGAACATCAAACAGATATGGTATTCTAGAATTCTTTGATAAATGCATTGGAGTTGTCGTTCCTCATAGAGCTCAAAGAACATTAATTCAGCAAAAGCTTATTGAGTTTTTTGTGGGAGAGCTGAAAATTCATGAAGTAGAAGGTATAGAAGAACGAATTTTAAAAGATAAGGTTATTTCGTGTATTGACACTGTAGAGAGATATCAAGGCCAAGAAAGAGAAATAATGATTTGCAGTTATGTATTAGGGGACATAGATATTATCAGGCAAGAAGAAGAATTTATTTATAACCCCAATAGGCTTAATGTTATGATTTCAAGGGCAAGATTTAAGGCAATAGTTTTAGCATCTAATGAACTCATTATGAGTATAAGTGATGATATAGACATTATTGACATTCAACAATCACTTAAAGTACTGGTGGATTATTGCAAAAACTATTCAGAGATTACAAATGATTCCTTTTGGACAGAAAGAAATGGGGTTATAAGGTATTTATCCCCTGACTTATGAATAGCTAGTAAGATTATCAATATATTTGTAAATACTAGGAGTCAAACAGGTATGAATATAGATATAATGTATAGAGCCCCTGGGAAGAGAAAAGCAACAAATATATCAAGGGATATCCCATATCATGTGTTTTTAAAACACTTAGCTTTTGCAGGTATGGGGTTTTCACCAAGTTATATGCAATTTATTAGAACACTTGGTGGACTTGGGTGGTTTTATTACTATTTAGATCAGACGGAATTTAACATGTCAAAGTTTAGCGTTCCACCTGTACTCTACCATGATGTTACTGAGCAAGGACAGTTCTCTAATGTTGTCGGACTGGCAATAGCTGATTTTCTTGCTAAAGATTTGAATGATGCATTTGTTACTTTACGATATGAAGGCTGCATGAAATTTTTAGGTGCTCATTTAAACACTTCTAGGCCAGACCTTCTAGGAATACGAATAAACAATAATTGTAGTAACAATAATATAAATAGTTATAATCTTTGGAAAAGTTATGAAACCATTGCTATTGAAGCAAAAGGATCAAAGGATAGTACTGTCTCAGCAGCTAGAATGCGTACATACAAAAAAGCAGGCAAAAGCAGGTGCTATTAAAACTGACTTATATGTTGCTTCAGCCACATACAATATATATGATAGAATTAGAGTGAACTATTATGATCCATATGAATCAGGGGATTTTTTAACTGAAGACATTAATAAATTGTTATCAAAATATTATGAAGGAATACTTGATATTGTTTATAGTTCAGAAGGGTTATTTGACATTTCCAGAGACTTTATTACTGGTGACCGTGATAGAAACTATATCATTTTGACACCTAAAAGGGACTTAAACAGTTACTTGTCAGAAATTCTGAGATTAAAAGATTTTTCTCTAGTTGTTGATGAGCGGATAGAAAAATTAAATAGTAATAATTTGCAATGTTTTTTTGGTGAAGGTAAGATTATTTCTGAAAATTATTATATTGATAAAGATGGTATAGGAGTAGCGGGCAAATATATTAATCATCATTCAAGAGGTTGATTTAAGGATTCTTATGAACGTTATATCATTACTATTTAAAAGTTTCCTAATATAGGATTAAGTCTTTATGAATTTTCTAGCTATCATAAAGTTATTAGCAAAGAAAAGGTGGGAATTTATGGATTTAGTTATGGTTAATGTGGAGAAATGTGAAATGATTAGTGGAGTTATAAAAAAAGCTAACTTGCCACCAGATACAGAAGAGCCGACCCAAGTGGAGTTATCTGACGATGTGCTAATGAATTTTTATTTTGTTGTTGTTGCTATATGTCACCAGACATCTCCAATTAATGGGACAAGTTTTGAAGGAATAATTAATAATAAGAAATATAAAGGTTGGGATTATTTAAGAGAAAAATTTCTTATAGCTACAAAAGAGAACCCGAGTATTGTATATCCCGAGTTTTTATCAGGAATTACTTGTAATGAGTTTACAAAAATAATACAAGATGATGCCGAGAGAGTTGTATTATCTGATATAGAAGGAAGAGTTAAACTATTAAATGACCTTGGAAAGCTAATGGTGAGTTCTAATTTTAAAACTGTACATGATATTTTTATAAAATCTAATGGTCATATAATCGGGGAAAATGGAGATGGAATATTACAAATATTATCACAATTTAAAGCTTATTCCGATCCTATACGTAAAAAGAGTTTATATTTCTTATCACTTATGAGAAACCATTCTTTATGGTATTTTAAAGATGAAGCAAATTTTGGGCCACCAGTTGATTACCATGAAATAAGAGGCCACTTACGTCTGGGAAGTATTGTGATTTTAGATGATAAACTAAAAAGTAAAATTCTTGAAAAAGAATTGATATTGGAAGATGAAGATATACAAATTAGAAATGCAGTATATAAAGCAATAATGTTGATTTCAAAAATGACTAAAAATACACCAAGTGTTCTACATTATTTCTTTTGGAAC
Organism: Bacillota bacterium; assembly: GCA_023412455.1. Classification (GTDB taxonomy): domain Bacteria; phylum Bacillota; class Clostridia; order Lachnospirales; family Cellulosilyticaceae; genus Sporanaerobium. The sequence goes on along the minus strand of JAEYNQ010000208.1, from coordinate 2,974 downwards.
TATTTTCGTAGTTGCTGTAAACGAGAGGAAGCTCATTGCAAAGGGTGCCTAGATAGTTGCATATTGCCTGAAAGATATAAGACAATAAAAAAAGAAATTAAAGCAAATAAATGTATATTTTCGAATGTTTGTTCAAGCGAGTTTGATGAAACAAAAATAGTTGAGCCTATGGTTTTAACTGAATATTATTAATTGTGAGGAGAATACATATGACGCAACCGCCAGTAAATTTTAGTGCTCGTGCAGTTGATAATCTTAAGGCATTATTTAATATTATTATAGGATTAGCAATTGTTGAATCCATAAAAGCAGTGGTTGGAATTGATTTATCAACCAAAATACTGAGTATTAACAAACATAATATATTTTTTGTTGGTGCATTATTTTTTACTATTCTACCATTTCAACAAGGTGCAAGTAGGTACCTAGACAATAAGTACATAAACACTGAAAACATAAAAAGAAAAATGGAGGGTATAATTGATTTCGCATTCTTTCTGATTGAAGCAATTATTTTTTATGCAGCAGCATTATCGATAACTCAACCAAAAGTATTTTTTTTATCGTTAGTAATTGTCCTTGCCCTAGATGTTATATGGATAATATTTGTATTTTTTAGTGGGGGTAATTTTAAGGATGTATGGAAGTGGTTAGTGATAAATTTAGTAGCTATATTCGTTATCGCTATTTTGCTATACACACCTTTACTTAATGATGATACACCTAAATGGATTATATTATCAGCATTATGCTTAGTCAGAACGATTACAGATTATATTTCAACTTGGAATTTTTATTGGCCTAAAAATTAAGCCTTTATTTTATTATTTAAGGGTCTAAAAATTAAGTAATGTAGAAGACAAAAAAATTATAATAAATATAAGAAATAGTAAATCCTAATATTATTATACAACTTTTTTATAAAAAACAAATTTAAGGTGAATAATTAAATGCATCTTATTTTACAACTTTATTTATATGTGAAATATGTATTTACTAAATTTATTTTGAATACAAGCCTTGATATTTTACAACTTTTTTATGATTCCTCAATATAGTGTGACTTTAAAATAAAGTTTAATCATATTAAATAAAGTTTGATCTTTTCGAATAAAGTTTGATTGTTTAAAAAAAGTTTAATTACTTTTAACGAATTTGATAAAGTGGATATACTACTACTTGAGAGGTATAGTTTATCCACTTTTTTGTTTCAAAATAAAACTATGCATTTCACAAATGCATAGTTCTACTTATTTAAGGATGTGATTGGAATGTCAAAGAGAAAAAGATTGAGTAATTACGAAAAGCGTATAAAAGAAGGAAGAGGTCAAGGAAGTGGTGAGAGGTACAAACCTTGGATTACTATACAGGATGTACCTTCAACTGGTAGAGCAACAAGACTTATAGGAACAAAAACATATAGGTAGCATGAATTCTTATCTGATTTAGAACGAGATTACTTTTACTTTCTGGAATTTGATAGTAAAGTTACAGATATCAGAGAGCAATACCCTCTACTCTTTATTGACGAGACTATAGAGATAGCTGATCAACTAGGGATTGAGCATCCAAAAAATCCGTATAGTGGTGAACTTGAGGCATTAACAACGGATTTTCTTATAACAAGAAGAGATAAAAATAACTTGGTCGATATAGCTAGAACCATAAAACCAAAGGACCATCTCTTTAATAGAAGAGTTTCAGAAAAGTTTGAGATTGAACGAGTCTTCTGGGAGAGAAGGGAGTTGATTGGGGGATAGTAACAGAAGTAGAAATTAATAAAATAATTTCGCATAATTTAAGTTTTGTTTTTGGGTACTATGATTTATCTAATATTGATAGTTTTACAAACATTAATGACGAGTTAATCAGAGACTTAGTTAATGAATTTATTAGAAGAATTATAGATAATCAAAAATCTATGAGAGAAATATTCCATACTTTTGACATGGACATGCATTTGGAATCAGGAAGTGGGATAAGTATTTTAAAACACATAATTTGTCATAAATATATCACTATAGATTTAGCTCAAAAATTTGATTTAAATAAAAACATAGAAATTATTAAAATCTGTGAAGATTTTTTTAAAGAGGAAGGGATTGTATGATAGAGTTAAATACCTGTTTAAATATAATACAGGTGTAAGAATAAGAGTGATAGATATTGTTGAAGAGTATGCTTACCTTGTTAACATAGATTCTGTTACTTCAATGCATCAAAAGGAGCTTATATCAGTTTTGGAGGCGGAATTAAATGAAGAAAAGTCTGTTTTAATAAATGATCCTTTTGCAAAAATATTTATTGATAAAGGGTTATCTAGTACAGCTGTATTACAAAGAGATGAAAATTGGGATTTTATATCCAAGTATTACGAGGAATACAAATTCGAATTATTTGAAAAAAATAGTAGGGCAAAAGCATTTCAAGAAATCTCACTTAAGAGTGGTATTAATATTCAAAAAGTGAAGAGAAACTTAAGCAGATATTGGCAAAGAGGAATGACTAAAAATGCCAAAGGTCAGGAAAGAAATTTGTCAACTAAAAAAGTTGGTCATCCTAGAAAATCTGATTTTAATGGAGAACATACTGAAGGAATAAACATTACTGAAACTGTTAAAAAGCATTTTAATATTGCAATTAATAAATACTATAGAAATACAAAACAAGCATCGTTAAAAGAAGTATATGATCTTATTTAATCGTTAAAGGTTAGCTAAGTGTTCAATCATAAACAAATACGAAAATAGAAAGCGGGTTTTGCGTATTTGTTTACCTAAATAACGAAGCTCCATAGTGATCAATTCTTTTATTAAGTGACATTTTTTAAAGGTGGAAATACTGTTACTAGTGAATGATGGGTCTGATTTTCTCATTTGCGCTAGTTATAAATGTACATTTTTGTCAGAAGGCGATGTTCTGTGTACAGATAATATGGTACAATTAATCTTGTAAAAAATAATTGAAAAGATTG
>JAEYNQ010000148.1 GCA_023412455.1 Bacillota bacterium | reverse complement strand
ATTATTTTAAAGATAAGGGGAGTGAAGTGATTAGTGCTTGTAATGGTTTAGAGGGGCTTTCTATTCTAGAAGAGGAAGAATTTGATTTAATTCTTCTAGATGTGATGATGCCAGGAATAGATGGTTTTACAGTATGCAAGGAGATTAGAAAGAAGTCTGAGTTACCCATTATTTTTATAACTGCTAAATCAGATGAAGAGGATCAACTATATGGTTATGCATTAGGTGGGGATGATTATGTGACTAAGCCCTTTTCGTTAGGCGTACTTTATGCCAAAGTCATCTCACTTATTAAAAGAGCACAGGGAATGATTATAGAAAATCAATTACAGATTAATAATATTTGTGTAGATATGAAAAGGCTAGAAGTATCTGTAGGAGAAACAAGAATTAAGTTAGCCCCTATGGAATATAGAATGCTAGTTTATTTAATGAAAAATAAAAATCAAGTGATTACCAGAGAACAGCTTATTTTACGGCTATGGGGCTATGATTTTGAGGGGAATGATAGAGTGATTGATAGTCATATCAAAAAGCTTAGAAAGGCATTGGGGAAAAGTGGAGAAGCCATCCAAACAATAAGAAAAGTAGGCTATAAGTTGGAGGCAATAGAAAATGAGAAATAAAAAGAAAATGAGTTTCATGAAGATATTTTTGCGTGTATTTATAGCTTTTTTTGCGTTTTACATAGGGATTATGAGCCTATTTACTGCTGTACAATATAACAATAGTGAACAAGAATATAGAAGTAGAAGAATAATGTTTTTTAATGATATAAATGATTATATATCTTTGTCCTCAGAATTTAGCACAGAGGAGCAAGACTACCCGATAAGATCATCATTAAGCTATTTATGGACAATGATAAGAGAAAGCATCTGCATAAATGAAACTTATATGAGAGCCGCACTCTACACAGAAGAAGGAGAAGTGATAGCAAGAACAGGTAACTTTATTACTTGTGCAGGGATAAACTTAGTAAGTCAAGAAATACATAATAAACAAATACCTAATAAACAAAATTATAAATCCTATATTGCCTTAGTGGATATAGACAAATATTTAAGTACTAAGCAGATAAAACGCTTGTGCAATCTTAAGAAACAGGAAAGTGATACATTACAATATGGTATACAAGTTACAGGTTATTTATACAATGGAGAAGTTATTCCTACAAAGATAACAATTGATAAGGAATACTGGAAACCAGATACGAACGAGACTAATAATAAGATTGTATATATCGATAATAAGATTGTAGATAAGGATAATAAGATTGCATATAGTGCAACCTTACAAAAGAAAGAACGCATAGAGGAGTATACTTTTAATCCTAAAGGGGTAGAAGGGCTAGAGAGCCATTATTTTGATCATTGTCACTTGCAAATAGAAAAAATGTGTTTATCTGGGATTTTAAGTAATAGTGATGACTATTTGTTTAGGAAACAGAATAGAGATGAAAAAACAATAACAAGATATGAGGAATGCACACCTGTTTTAACACAAGAAAATAAGGAAGAGGCAAAGGAGGATACTACAACTGAAATTTATGAAAGTACCTTGCTTAAGGACAAGGTACAAAGCACACAGTATTTAGAGATAGAGGGAAAAAAATTTTACTTAGTAGTTAATTCAGTCAGTTATCCCTTAGAGGTAACTCTTCAGAGATTGGGAATCGTCTATTTGTTATTCTTAGCTATAGTCATAGTATTAACAGGTATTTTATCTGCTGGGATTTGGAAGAATTATAAAAAGCAACTGCTATTAGAAAAGCAAAGAAGAGAATTTATAGATGCCATAGGGCATGAGCTAAAGACACCATTAGGTATTATTCGCACTTATAGTGAAGGACTAAAAGAAAATATTTCAGAAGAAAAAAGGGGATATTATCTAGAGGTTATCATGGACGAGACAGATAAGATGGATGAACTGGTACTAGAAATGTTAGACTTATCCAATTTAGAGGCAAAGGCATATGTCCTAAAAAAAGAAGTATTTAACCTCAATCATTTAATAGAAGAAGTTCTAAAAAATAAAGAGAAACTTTTTGAAGATAAGCAGATACAGGTTGATTTTAGAACTGATGGAGAACAAGAAATAGTAGCTGATTACAAGAGAATGTACCAAGTGATTAATAATTTCACAATGAATGCCATTGCCCATACGCCTTTAGGAGGCAAGATTGTCATTCAAATAGAGAAAGGGATTGTGAGCATTGAAAATGAAGGGGAGTGTATTAAAGAAGAGGAAATGGATTTAGTTTGGAATAGTTTTTATAAAGGGGAAAAAGAAAAGTCTCAGAGGAGGACTGGGCTAGGACTAGCTATTGTAAAGAATATTTTAGAGCTTCATCATATGCCTTATGGTGTTAAGAATATACAGAAAGGTGTAAGGTTTTGGTTTAAGTATGATAAGTAATAAAAATATCTCACTTCAAAATAAAATGAAGTGAGATACTTTTGATTTAGGTAAAATAATAGGTTGGATAAGGGATGAAATGTCAATTTATGGCTAAATTGTTAATTATAGATTAAAATGTTAAAAAACCTTGTATAATAAGAGTAAATAATATAAAATACATAAACAAGTATTTTGTAATTCTTTAGAAGCAATACACTA
>JAEYNQ010000142.1 GCA_023412455.1 Bacillota bacterium | reverse complement strand
CCCTAATAAGACGTATAAAATACACATCTTTAATGTTGCCCTCTTCATCCTTATCTAAAAACCAACTAGGACTCTCCCCATTCTTTACTTTTTCAAACATTTCAGAATAGGGCAGTTCGTTATCAAGACCTACTCTCCCACTACTTTTATTATAGCTATAGCGTTCACCAATTTGCGATACAAGAGCAATGGATTGGATCTCTTTTCGGGATAAACAAATACGTCTTAGCACATTATTGGCATGATTAAGTGTATCATATTGACTCCCACTTTCTTCTTTTCTCAATGTCTCGTAAATCCCCATATCATACAATAGATCATCTGAAATATCTTCTAGATTACTATAAAAATCATTTAAACGTAGTTTCACCATGTTTAAAATATCAATGGCATATTTTGTAGACTTATCTTGAATAATCGTTCGGGTGTTGCTATATACCATCATCCCCATAAATGCTACTGGAATAATAATCTGCACAGAAAAAAGTAGAAGTAACTTCGTTCGAATGGATATTTTCTTGTAAAATTCAGCGATATGATTAAACATGTCAGCCTCCTAGTCTTCACTTGTTGATACCATTTTATTTTCCATTTCTTTTCTTACTTGCTCATAAATCTCCTCTGGTGTGATTTCGCCATTTAACATTTGAGGAAATTGTTTAATAATCACTTCTTCCCATATGACCCGATCAATAAAACTATCTACAGGGCCAACCAATTCTTTAGCCCCTTCCATCAGCTTATCTCCCTTTTGGGCCATGCTGGATGTATCCTTTTGTTCTGAACTTAACTTAATATTTGTAATGAACCCCGTACGCTCTGTAAAAATATCAGATGCTTGTTTTGAAGTGAGCTTTTTTAAGAGAGCAATACTTTCCTCACGTAGGTTCTCATCTTCCCAAGCCTTCTGACTAATATGAAAAATACCATTCCCACATCCATAAATAATGGCGCTAGAATCAGCTTTTCCATCTTTCAAATCAGGAAAAGGTAAAATATCTACCGTAGTATCATAGTTACTTAATGCAGAATCTCCAATAAACCAAGAGCCTTGTACAATCATGGCTGCCTCTTTTTGTATAAAAAGATCATTACGGGTCTTATCATCTATATAAAGTGTGTTCTCAGGAAATGCACCTGCTTCATAAAGCTCCTTCATATAATACATGCCATCAATGAAGCACTTCTTAATGGTTCCATCCGCATTAAATGGATTCTCTACATCTTCTTTCCCCCCTAATTTCATAACAATATTCTGATAGATATAACTGCCTTCAGGAGTGGCATTATAAGCAATGGGGATAATATCATGGGCTTTAAAAATTTTTACAGCTTCCAAAAGTTCGTCAAAATTAGTGGGAGGCGCTACATTATAGAGCGAAAATAAATCTTTATTAATAAATAGTCCCTCATAGATAATCTCTAAGGGTATACCATAAATATGACCATTCTCTGTAACATAATCCCAGGTTGCTTCACGATAAAGATTATACCAATTGGGATTGTCTCTTAATAATTGCGTCAAATCGGCTACTTCACCTTTTTCTACAAGAAGCCGACTATCTGAGCCTGGCCATAATCCAAAAACATGAGGAGGATTCCCACTGGCAAAATCTGTCTTTAGAATAAAAAGAAAGTCTTCTCCTGCCATAGACTTATCTTCAATTTCAATATCTGGGTGTTCCGTTACAAACTGGCTTAAAATCTGCTGCAAAGCCCTGGACTTGGTATCATAGGATGCCCAACTACTAATAAACCGTAGTTTCGTTTTTTGTCGTATTGAATCAATAGGCTGCGTAGTTACCTTCTCAGTATTGCTTCCAGATAAATAGCATGTAAAGATAACTATAAAAGCAAGAATACTCCCTGTTAAAAAAATGATATGTCTTTTTCGCATAAATAATCTCCTCCACTTTTTCGTTTCTATGGCCCTAATTAATCGTCAAGGAATTTTCTTTATCAATATTTTAACATATTTCTATATTTTTTTATATAATTATTATATTTAATAAAATCACTATTATATGTCTATTAACCCTTTATTTTATAATTATAATCTTTTAACTCTCTTAAATGGGGTGGAGCATACTTCCTTTGTAACAAAAAACAGCCTCAAGCATGAGACTGTTTTTATTTACCTTAATAAAATGTCGAAAGTAGGAGGAGATATAGCTTTAATAATAACCCTGTGCTTCCTATATAAAGCCCACACTTGATACCTATAACTTCATACTTATAATGCCATTTTTTATTTTGAATCTTATAATAAAAACAGCTAATCATAGCAAGCCCCGATATACTAATAATGAGAGGGGTATAAGCAAAGAAAAAAGCCACAATCAAACAATAAAAGCTGTCTATACTTCGTTCACCAGTAGCAAAAAAACCTGTATCTCTAATATTTATTAGTTGTAGATCAAAGAGGACTTGCTTAATCATCACTGTATTAACATAGGTTATAACTATTATTAAAACAAGAAAAAGTATTGTTTTCTCCTCTAAAGGCAACCAGAAAGGTGCAATAGGCTCAAACATCTTGGAGAGTACCCACAATATGCCTATATGAATGACTTGATCGATAAAAAATCCAACGATTTGAAAATGCTTTAAGTAATTCCCATAAGTTACTTTAATAACATCCACACCTAAATGGATGCCACAATTCAAAACAGCAAACAAAAAGCCTTTCCATCCGAAAATACTTAATGCAATACAGTCTATGATCAAGCAAATGAACACATGATAAGCTATACCTTTTATCCCTTGACTCTTTGCCAAAGCGACTTTATTCGTCTGAAAAGTAAAATCCCCTAAGAAGTGTGCAAATAAACTATAGGTAAAAATTGCCTCTCCCATAACTTCCCACCTACTCCATGATGGCTTCATGGCCTTCCTTCATTATTTCTATAAATACATGGGCTAAAGTAGGGTCAAATTGTGAACCTGCTCCCTTTTCAATTTCTTTTAATGCTACATCCTTAGGTAATCCCTTGCGATAAATGCGATCTGTCACCATGGCATCATAAGTATCTGCAATAGCAATAATACGAGCAAAATAAGGAATTTCCTCCCCTTTTAACCCTTGACAATAACCTTTCCCATCATAACGCTCATGATGATACTTTGCACCATAACCAATACTTTCATTTAAATGAGAGATTTCCGTCAAAATTCTATCACCATATAAAGGATGCTGTTTCATTATATTAAATTCTTCATCTGTTAAACAAGAAGCTTTATTAAGTATACTATCTTGCACACCAATCTTGCCGACATCATGTAGTAATGCGGAGTATTCTAAGCTTTCAAGTTCTTCATCGCTCATTCCCACATACCGTCCAATCATCAAAGAATGTTCTGCTACACGCTTACAATGCCCTTGGGTATAAACATCCTTAGCATCTATAGCATTGGCTACTGTTTTTATCGTATCTACATAATTCACACGAAGTCTTTCGTAAAGTTGTGCCTTTTCTAGGTTAGGACCAATTTGCAGTTCAATGAGATGTAACATGAGTTCCTCATCTTCGGATGTAAAAACACCACCACCTTCTTTATTAATAAACTGTAATACACCCAATAGCTTACCTTCTGTTGTAATAGGTAAGGTTAACATAGCTTTCTCATGAAAATTAATATTTTCAGCAATCTTTCTGTTTTGATTAAACCGCTCATCTTTATTAATATCAGAAATATTCAATACTATATTGTGCTGTGCAGCATATCCAGCTACCCCTTGACCCATTTTCAATCGAATCTTCTTAACTAAATGGCCTTTGTCACCTAAGGCAATATCAAAATAAAGCTCATTAGTCTGCTCATCTAATAAATAAAGTGAACAAGCTTCGGCTCTCATCTCTCTTTTAGCTACCTCTATAATTATATGTATTAATTGCTTTAATTTAATAACTTTAAACTCTTCACCAATCCTTAAAATACGATACATTCTAGCTAGTTTTTTTTCTTTTCTTTTACCATTTATATAAAATACACTAGCCAATACGACCACTATTCCAGTACATCCCCAGTACGCGAGTTGTTGAAGTAGCATCCTCTTTCCTCTTTTCCCTATTCAAATTCATATGGATTAACCTTATGTACTGGAAATCCATTTCACTTCTCTTAATTAACGCGCTTCATAGATTACCTCTCTTATTTATTAAATATTATATCATATTCAGACAACAAATCCATAAAAATAAACGCTCTTTTATCTTAATAAAAAAGCGTTCATTTTTACTATCATTTTTCTATTACTAGTTCACCCTCTTTATAATCTACTTTAAAGGTTGAAAAAGGTTCCACCTCTTCTTGAATCAGATAACGTGCAATCAGTGTCTCTACCTTACGTTGTAAAAGCCGTTTAAGAGGTCTTGCACCAAATACAGGATCAAATCCTTGTTCTGCAATGTATTGTTTAGCAGCAGTTGTAAGCTCCACTTGTATTTGCTTTGGCATTAAACGACGTTGTAAATCCTTAACAAGTAAGTCTACAATTTGAAGAATTTCATCCTGACGTAGTGGTTTATATATGACAATTTCATCTAAGCGATTTAAGAACTCTGGTCTAAAATGCTGTTTAAGAAGTGTCTGAACCTGTTCTTCTGTCTTTTCATTTATGGTCCCATCTTCTTCTATTCCTTCTAAAATAGCTCCTGAACCAATATTAGAAGTTAAAATAATAATGGTATTTTTAAAGTCTATGGTACGTCCTTTAGAATCTGTAATACGCCCATCATCTAAAACTTGTAAAAGCACATTAAAGACATCGGGATGTGCCTTTTCTACTTCATCTAGCAAAAGAACAGCATATGGCTTACGTCGTACAGCTTCTGTTAGCTGTCCTCCTTCTTCATATCCTACATAACCAGGAGGTGCTCCAATCAGCCTTGCTACAGAATGCTTCTCCATATATTCACTCATATCTATCCGAATCATATTCTGTTCATCATCAAATAAAGCCTCTGATAAAGCTTTGGCAAGTTCTGTTTTTCCCACACCCGTTGGTCCTAAGAAAAGAAAAGAACCAATAGGACGTTTAGGATCCTTTATGCCTGCACGAGAACGTAAAATCGCATCAGCTACCTTTTGTACTGCTTCTTCCTGACCAATGACACGTTGATGCAAAATTTGATCTAGCTGAAGAAGCTTGTGGCGTTCCCCCTCCATCAATTTAGTAACTGGAATATGAGTCCACCTGGCAATAATTTTGGCAATCTCTTCTTCATTTACTTTATCTCTTAGTAGGGTTGCCTCCCCTTTTTTATGAATTTTTTCTTCAGCTTCTTGAAGCTTCTTTTGTAGTTGTGGCAAGGTACCGTACTTCAATTCAGCCGCTTTATTATAATCATAATTTCTTTCAGCCCGTTGCATTTCGTTGGTGGTTTGTTCTATTTCTTCTTTTATATGCCTTACTGCTAAAATCATTTCTTTTTCATTTTCCCATTGGGCACGAAGGGTTTTAAATTGCTCCCTTAATTCAGCTAATTCTTTTTGTGTGTCTTTTAAACGTTGCTGTGAAAGGGGATCCTCTTCTTTTTTTAAAGCGGTTTCAGCAATTTCTAATTGCAACATACGCCGTGACATTTCATCTAACTCAGTAGGCATAGAATCCATTTCTGTACGTAGCATAGCACAGGCTTCATCCACTAAATCAATGGCTTTATCAGGAAGAAAGCGATCTGAAATGTAGCGACTGGATAAAGTAGCTGCTGCAATAAGGGCATTATCCTGAATTTGTACCCCATGATAAATCTCGTAGCGCTCTTTTATGCCTCGTAAAATGGCAATGGTATCTTCAACAGTAGGTTCTTCCACCATAACAGGTTGAAAACGTCTTTCAAGAGCCGCATCCTTCTCAATATATTGTCTGTATTCATTTAAAGTGGTTGCTCCAATGCAGTGGAGCTCACCACGAGCTAGCATAGGTTTTAAGAGATTACCTGCATCCATAGAGCCCTCTGTCTTACCTGCTCCTACAATGGTATGAAGTTCATCAATAAACAGGATAATTTTCCCTTCACTTTTCTTTATCTCTTGTAATACAGCTTTAAGACGCTCTTCAAATTCACCCCTATATTTAGCGCCTGCAATTAAAGCCCCCATATCCAGTGCAAATACCTTGCGCTCTTTAAGACTTTCCGGCACATCCCCTTGAACAATACGTTGTGCTAACCCTTCTGCAATAGCCGTCTTTCCTACTCCAGGCTCACCAATTAATACAGGATTATTTTTCGTTTTGCGCGAGAGAATACGAATCACATTACGAATCTCACTATCCCGTCCAATGACAGGGTCTAGTTTTTGGCTTCTAGCTCTTTCTACCAAATCATAACCATATTTATTGAGTACATCATAAGTCGTTTCTGGCTCTTCACTTGTGACTTTTACATTGCCACGTACTTGCTCTAAGACAGCTTCAAACTTCTTCTTTTGAATACCAAAAGCTTTAAAAAGATTGCTTACTTCATAGTTTGCCTGATCTATTAAGGCCAGCATCAGATGTTCTACAGAAATATAGGCATCTTGCATCTTAGTGGCCAGTTTCTCACTTTCAATTAAAACTTTATCCACATCACCTGAAACATAAATCTTATCAGGCTCTCTACCTGGGCCACTTACTCTTGATTTTTTTTCAATAGCTCCCAATACAGCTTGGATAAAAGCCTCTACATCCGTATTCATTTTTTCCATTAATTGAGGAATCAACCCTTCCTCTTGAGTTAAAAGAGCATACAAAATATGTTCTTGTTCAATTTGCATATTTTGTTTCTCAAGTGCCATTTGTTGGGCACGCTGAATGACATCCATAGAGCGCACCGTAAATTTCTGCATATTCATGGTATACTCCTCCTCTTCTTTAAATTCTATATGTTGTTTTACTTAAATAATTTCTGTAGTGTTCATAAATTTGAAGCCCTGTATAATTTGCATCTTCCAAATGGGAAAAATAAATTCTTAGTCCATCATCAAGAGCTTTTATATAACTGGAAAGAACCTTCCCCATTTCCTCTCCATTTTGTGGTTTAGAAGGAATTAAGGAACGTGCCCACCTTGAACCTTCTTCTTCCTGCCATCCAGGTAGTCCTTGCTTTTTTTCAAAATGGGACCAAATCTCAAAAAAACCTCTCAAATAATTATGCAGTACAGTACTTTGTGTGCGAGATACCACCTTTAGTTCACCATAAAACTGATTCCCTCTCCTCCTTAGTGTCACTGCATAACGAATGGTAGGATTATATTTGTATTTTAAGACACTTCGAATAGTACATAGACTGTCTGAAAGCTGTTCTTGAATTTGAAAGTTTTGATAGACTTGTAAAACTTCCGTCATCGCCTCAAAGGCACGTTGCATATGTTGTTGGGGTGTCACCAAAGCAACGCGCTCGGCTAAAATTTGGTTAATCAAGTTGGACCTACTTGTATTCATGGAATAAGCCAAGGCATCTATTTCCTCAATCACTTCATCCATAAGTACTAAGCTATAAACACTTTTTTTCACCTTCTCACCCCTTTCAACTAAATTGTATAGTTATTTGTTAAATCTGTCAATCCTATTATATAATTCAAATCACAAATTATTAGTTTCTAGTTCCTTACCTTCTATTCTGTTATAATATAAGAAGAACTGGATAAACTAATCCCAAACTTATTTTTGTAAAGGAGTCCTACTATGTTCCATACTTTCATTGTATCCCTTTTAGTTTTTTCCACCTTTACTTATCCTATGCATAGAGAAGCAATTTCTACTCCTATAGCACAAGTTGTTGGACCATCTGAAGCGACCTCTACCGCACAAGTTAGCACTGAACCTGAAATGACTTCTACAGTACAAGTTAGCCAAGGACTTGATACTACTCCTACAATACCAGTCAATGAACAACCTCTTCCTTCTAACAATACCAAAATTGATTGGTGGCTTGTACGTCCTAAAAATCATGAAACACCTGGTTTCAATGACAAGCTCAGCTTTAAACTCAGTGATTATGATGCCCTTTGTCTAGGAGATACTGAACGCAAAGTCATTTATCTGACTTTTGATGAAGGCTATGAAAACGGCTATACACCTCAAATTCTAGATGTTCTCAAGGCTAAAAAAGTATTCGCCATGTTTTTTGTAACCGACCCCTATGTCCTTCAAAATCCAACGATTATTCAGCGCATGGCAGATGAAGGCCATCTTGTAGTTAACCACTCCGTTCATCATCCTTCTATGCCTAGTATAGCCTGTGACCGAGATAAGTTTAAAAAGGAGCTTCTCCCTGTTGCCACTCATTATAAAGAAATAACCGGTAAAGAAATGGTTCCTTTCTTCAGACCTCCTATGGGGCATTATTCCGAGCGTTCCCTTGCCCTCACCAAACAATTAGGTTACAAAACTGTTTTTTGGAGTTTTGCTTATGCGGATTGGGATCCTCAAAAACAACCTGAACCCTCCCGTGCCAAAACGATTATGCTCAATGGTCTTCACAATGGTGCTGTTTATCTTTTACATGCTGTTTCAAAAACGAATACTGAAGTATTAGGAAGCTTTATTGATGAAGCAAAAGCTATGGGGTATGTTTTTGAACTTCTTCCTTATTAAGTTCTAGCTCCTCTAGCCTTTTTCTTTTTGTCGATCTCTTATGATCTCTATTAAAAGAGCCTAATCCATCTGTCTGCGTTCTACCTTGACGGATGGATTAGGCTCTTTTGTACTACCTATTTCTTTGAAAGGTACTCTACTCTTTCTCTTTTATTAATCAAATGGATACAAGGGACCAAATTGTTTAGGATATCTTTCCCCATCTATATAATTCCAGCCTTTCTCCCCATTAGCATATTGAAGCTCCACCCCATTTTTTGCATCTGTAGCAATGGCAATCACAGGTGTCCCTTCTAAGAGTTCTGTCTTTGAACTGAATAAATCCTTTTCTTTATAAACAACCACATCACCTGTAAGAATCAGAGGGATATATGTCGAATAGTCCCCTCTTTTATTGGTTCTTTTTGTGCTTTTTCTTGTACCTGGCCTAGTTGCACCACACTCTTTACTTCAGGTAAGTCCTCTTGTTGGTCAGCTTGTATCTTCCCTTCCACATCTGAGACCTGCTGATTTACTCCTTTACCTAGGCTCTCTGTCTGACACCCAGTCAAAAATATACTTATAACTGTAACTATTCCAATACCTAGACAAGCTGTTAATCGCCTTCTAAAACAGCCTTCTTTTCCCCTCATTTTGATGCCTCCTAATCTTTTTCCTATCTTCTACTATTGTATAGGAAAAGAATAGGAGTGGACAGTATTTTACTTTATTATTTTGAAATTATTTTATTAGTGATTTGCCAATCCAATAAGTTATCTCTCAACTAACTAGCCTTTCGGAATCTAGCTATCTTAATTTTATCTTAACGCTAACCCTTTCAACTTATGTCCTGCTCCATTAAAAGATAGGTAATAGAAGTGCTCTCACCTTTAGTATACAAAAGTCTATTGATTAGTACCTTTCATACCCTAGCCTTATGGATGTTGAGTATCGTATAATGTTGAAAATTGTATTATTTTGTAGTATTGTAAAGATATAATTACTTCTATTACTATAAATTATTTTAACTTTTTAAAAGAAAGGAGCAATTACTACGTCGTATAAATTGTTTAAACCCCAACTTTTAAAAAGACCAGATCTTGAATTAAAGCTTGAAAATATTTTTAATTATCCTTTGTTTCTTGCTATTGCTTCCATGGGATATGGGAAAACTATTGCTCTATCCCATTTCTTGCAAAATAAGTCTGGTTTTAAACAAATTTGGTTTACCCTTAAATCAAATGAAATGGATGATATTTGGCTTTGGCAAAAATTATGTATCACTCTAGGACAGGCTTTCCCTTCATGGCAAAAAAAATTAAGGCAATTTAACCTTCCTAAAAATGGTATTGAAACAGAGCATTTCTTACATCTCTTTAAGATGATTATCTCTGAGCCTACTGTTTTAGTTATAGATAATTTTCAAGAAATTAAAAGTGAAACCCTTAACTCTCTTTTAGAAGCTATTGTAAGAATTAAAATCCCTCATTTACATATTGTTATTATTAGTCGCATTTACCCTGATTTTCAGTACAATGAACTCTTTTTAAAGGGATATTGCTTTATACTGGAGCAAGATGACTTTGCCTTTAGTTTAGACGAAATTGTTGCCTTCTATCACCTAAATGGTTTTTCTCTAAAGACATCAACGCTTACTCTATTAATGCATGATACAGATGGGTGGGTGTCTGCCATTTATCTCTCCATTTTAGACTATGCCAAAAATAAAAGCATCCATACGATGTATAACAGCGTAAATCTTATGAAGTCTGCTGTTTATGATCAGTTTACCCCCCATACACAACATCTTTTACTTTTGCTTTCTCTAGTAGATCATTTTACAGCTGAACAGGCTGCTTTTATTACTCAAGATGCTATAGCCCCACTAACTATAAAAAAAATTGCCATGAATAATTGCTTTATTAAATATGATGCAGTCCAGAATACTTATACTATCCATACTCTCCTAAAAACAGTACTTACTAGTTGTCTTGAAGAAACCTCTATCGATGTTGCTAACATCTATTGTCGCTCTGCCCAATGGTATCTAAAAAATAAGGATATTATCTTAGCTTTAACCTGTTATCAAAAAGCTGGTGAATACGATATTATTTTAGACCTTATCCCAACTTATCTTCCTGATAACTTATTTAATAAGGCCCCTCATATTTTACTTGCCATTTTTGACAACATCACTCTTGCTCAAAAGATCGCTCATCCATTAGCCTATATTGCCTTTATTCATTTTTATATCACTACTATTGATCAGGAAAAAGGAAGAGCCCTCCTTCTAGAAGCACGAAAACTTTACGAAGCAGATACTTCGCTTCCCAATAGAAATTATTTTTTAGGAGAACTTATGTTAGTGGAGGCCATTGATTTAGTCAGAGAGGTCTACATTTTTTTTAATCTACTTAAGCAAGCCTATACTCTTTTTGATGGTAAAACTTCCGCCATTTATACTCATCAAACGATTTATAATCATGTCTCACCTTATAATTTATATCTGTATACTATTAATACTGGCCAACTCCATGAAATCGTCAAAACCCTTGAAGAAAATTATTGGTACTTTACAACCCTTACTTATGGTTATAGTATAGGCCATGAACACTTAATTAACGCTGAATATCACTTTGCTATAGGTGATTACGAAGTCGCAAAACTATCTGCTTCAAAAGCAATATGGAAGGCTAGAACAAAACAACAGTTATCCATTACTATTAACGCCTTATCCACCTTAATGCGTATTAGTGTTTTAGAGCATGATTTTACACAATTAAAACACTCTATACATGAACTAAAGTCTATACAAAAAAGTGTAGGTGCTTCTTCACTTATCACACGTATTGATTTAGCCATTAGTTATGTTTACGGAAACCTGGGGCTAGTTGAAAAAATCCCTGTATGGCTTCAAAACTATGATACCTTGCAAATCAATCCCCTAACATATGATGTAGGTATTTCTTTTATTGTTTATTGTCAGCTTCTTTTAAATAAAAAAGAATTTAGCGAGTTAGAGATTCTTAGCGAAAGTTTACTTAAGGATTTTAACGAATTACATTCGCCTTTTAACACCCTACTATTTCTTGTCTATAATGCCCTCGCTAAGTATCATTTATATTCTTTTAATAGAGCAAAGCCCGTTCTTTTACATAGCCTACAATTAGCTGCTCAAGATCAAATCACTTCACCCTTTGTAGAAAATGCTGCACACCTTCTGCCTCTGTTGGAACCTTTAGCCTGTGAAGATTCATTTGCTAAGAAACTGCTTCCTCTCTGTAAATGTTTTATGCAAGATAAGGATCAACAAGCCACAAGCTCTTACCTTACTCTATTAACAAAACGTGAAATGGATGTCCTTGCTTTATTAGAAAAAGGGTATAAAAACAAAGAAATTGCTAGCAAACTTTGTATTGCGCAGATAACTGTAGAAAAAACCTTGTCCAATATCTATAGAAAATTAAATGTCAAAAATCGTACTGCTGCTGTGGCAAAAACAAAAAACAATTAACTATATGGATTTCCATAATATACTTTTTTTCAAAACACTGCTATAGTCTTGGTAGTGTATTTTTTATATTAAAATCATTGGATATTCCCTTTTAATCTCTACCTATTGATCGTTATTATTTGGAAAGGAAGTGTTTTTCATTATGTTACTTGAGTTTTTAGCTAATGAATATCATTTACTTGTCTCTGACCTAAAATTTAACTTATCGAATAAAGACATTGAAGCTATTACTTTACCTATCCATAATGATTTCTTCACAGTAGAAGACTGGAATTATGCTTTAAGTTATATCTTTAATCAAAAAATAAGCTTTTCTAGTGTCTCAGAAGCTAAAAAATTTATCATAAATTTAAGCTAATATTTACAATAAATTTTTAGCTTACTCTTTTAACCCCCCCTAAATTAAGATATTTTTATTTTAACTTCTATTAAAATAAAAGTATCTTATTTATTTCAAAAATAAGAAAGGAAAAAATACATGCTAAAAAATATTAGAGACTCCCTAAGTGCTCACTTCAGCCCTTCTACTCATATTAAAGATAGACTACTTCGTAGTTTTGGCATTATCATTTTGATAACTATCATCCTCGCCCTCTATGCTACCTCTAATATAGTTGCGATGGCTAAGCAAACCCAGACCTTTTATTCCTCTTCTTATCACTCCACCAATATAATGTGGGATATGCGAAGAAATATGGTTGCCATTCAAAAAGAACTTTATAAAAGTCTTACCGTACCTACTACTGCCCAGATTAAACAAACTCTCAGTAGTAGTAGCCAAAATGCCTCTAATATTGTTCTATATATTCAAGAATTAAAAGAAGTGTTTAGTTCTTCTGAAGATAAGATGGTTATTCTAGAAACTATCGAACAAGGCTTTAAGAAAGCTGCTGCCATTCGAACAAACACTTACAAGCTGATTGAATCCAATGAAAAAACCAAAGCCCTCTTACTTATAAATGAGGAATATATGCCACGTCTTGACCAAATTAGTAGCTCCATTACACAATTATTTGATTTAGTCGAACGAGATGCTAGCACTTACGTTGATCGTGCTTATATACTTCGTAATATAGCCATTGGACTAACCCTCTTCCTCCTTGTTGTTGGTATAGTTATAGCCTTTAGAATTGCCTTCTCCATCACACATTTTATTACTAAGCCTCTTATAGAAATAGGCTTAGCTGCTGACCAAATAGCTAAAGGTAACCTCCATATAAACCTGGATTATCAAGATGATACTGAACTTGGTTCTCTGGCTGATAGCATACGTTCTATTATCTCTACTATTCAACACTATATGGATAATATAGATGAGGTTTTAATAAATATAGGAAGTGGTGACCTCACAACAACTATTACGCTCGATTACATTGGAGATTTTGCCAGTATAAAAAAATCTATTGAAAATATCACACAATCTCTCCTAATAACTTTAACTGCTATTAATCAATCTGCAGAGCAAGTAAAATCAGGTGCCCATCAAGTTTCCAGTACTTCCCAACACCTAGCAGAAGGTTCGAGTGAACAAGCAAGTGTAGTAGAAGAATTTATCGCCTCTATTGCTAATATCACTGATCATATTGAAAAAAATACAGAATATATTAAAGTTATTGAAGAGATCGCTCAAACTTCTAAAGCTAATGCCTACCAAGGGAGTATATCTATGGATCAACTTTTAGCTGCTGTTGAGCAAATAGGTCTCTCGAGTAATAAAATAGTTCAGATTATAGAAATTATTTCTAACATAGCTGCTCAAACTAACTTATTAGCTCTAAATGCCACTATTGAGGCTGCTCGGGCTGGTGAAGCCGGAAGAGGGTTTGCTGTAGTCGCTCAGGAAGTACGTACTTTAGCAGATCAAAGTTCTGAGACAGTCCATACTATTGGCCATATCATAAAAGAAAGTCTTACACATATTAATACCGGTAAATTAATTGCTACAGATACCTCCAGCAAATTAAAAGAAATTCTTGATTCAACTTATAAAACGGCTGAGATGGTATCTACTATTTCTACAGTATCTAACCAACAAAGAGACGCTCTGGATGAGATTAGAAATGGGATTCATCAAGTGGGTACCATTGTTCAAACCAATGCCTCCTTGTCTCAAGAGAATACTTCTATAAGTGAAGAACTTTTCGCTGCTTCTGAACATCTAAAAAATCTTATCTCCAACTTCAAATTAACCTCCTAATTAAGGCTTTTACACTTTTTATCACCTAAAAGGTGATTTGAACTGCTCCCCGTCAAGTCAATGTCATTAAGTTAAGAGAGAATAAATGACTATAATGAGAGAATGGTAAGCATTAAGATCCATGTTTGCCATTCTTTTTATTATGCCATATGATTCTTTGGAGTGTATAATAACATTCCAGTTCTTTTCTTGAAAATGGGCTATATTATTGAAAGATTCATAGCCTCTATCTGCAATAACAACTACTTTTTGAGTTATTTTAGACTTATCAACCATTGATACTAAAGCTTTATGTTTATTCGTACCTTTTTTACTTTGGACAGAAGCATCAACAGAGATATGTTGCATCAAATCATACATAGCATCAAGATGGAGAAGATTATATGCTTTTGTCTAAAGATATATTCCATGGCTTCAGAAGATCGTTTGTTTCTTTGCTGAATGAATGTAGAAACAGATGCTGTATCCTTTGAAGGATTTGATAAAAAATCAGATAGGTTATTTGCTAGAGTACTTATACTATTTGTTAATATTTCTTTGATTTTTATCGGTTTCATTAGTGGATCCCCTTTACAATGTGGATACTTCAAGGACGAAGTCACAATTTTTTGACTATTTGTCAAGACTTTTTTATATGCCTACTACGTAAAAAAGAACATTTATATTTGCTGTTCACAAATATAAATGTTCTTCTAAACTTAACTTAATGACATTGACCTAGAAGGCAGTCTATCATTATAGCTCTCAAGGTGATTGATATACAAACTTTATTTAAAAGCCACATGAGGTGTGTTCTTAGAGTTATACTTTATTCAACGGTTACTGATTTGGCTAAGTTTCTTGGTTTATCAACATCATTACCACGGGCAATGGATACATAGTAAGCAATGAGCTGTGTTGGGATAACAGAAAGAACTGGCATTAAGAGGTCTTCTGCTTCTGGGATATAAATAATATCATCTGCTACTTTTGCCACTTCACTATGGCCTTCTTTGGTAACAACAATCACAAAGGCGCCACGGGCTTTGACTTCTTTGATATTGGAAATCATCTTTTCTTCTAAAGCTTTTTGAGTAACTACACAAAGGACAGGGGTTCCTTTATCAATAAGAGCAATGGGACCATGTTTTAATTCCCCTGCTGCAAATGCTTCTGTATAAAGATAAGAAATCTCTTTTAGCTTAAGAGCTGCTTCTCTTGCTGTTGTGTAGTCAACACCTCTTCCAAGATAAAAGGCACTTGGTGTGTCTTTAATATCTTGTGCAATGACTTTTATTTTTTCTTTTTCTGTTAAGATTTTCTCAACAGCTGGTGCCAAAGCTTCAATACGGTCAATAAGCTCATGATATTTTACTTCAGTAAGGGTTTGTTTTTTGTATGCAAAATCTAAAGCAATCATATAGAAAGCAATCATTTGAGCGGTATAAGCCTTTGTAGAAGCTACTGCTATTTCTGGTCCTGCCCAAGTGTAAAACACATCACTGGCTTCTCTTGCCACAGATGAACCGACTACATTGGTGATGGCTAATACTCTTGCTCCTTTGGCTTTTGCTAGCTTCATAGCAGCTAAGGTATCTGCTGTTTCTCCTGATTGGGAAACTACAATGAGCAAAGTATGATTGTCAATAAATGGATCACTGTATCTAAACTCTGAAGCAATATCTACTTCTACAGGAACCTTGGCTAACTTTTCAATGGCATACTTCCCTACAAGTCCTGCATGATAGGCTGTACCACAGGCTACAATATAGACTTTTGTAATATCCTCTAAATCTTCCTTCGTCAACTTAATATCATCTAAATGAATCATACGGTTTTCATCTAAACGTCGTAGTAGGGTATCGCGAATAGCTTGAGGTTGATCATAAATCTCTTTCATCATAAAGTGCTCAAAGCCACCTTTTGATGCCGCCTCTATATCCCACTCTACATGGGTAATTGGTTTATCTACTTTTTGACCATTGGCATCTAAAATAGAAATCTCACCCGCTTTGACATAAACCACTTCGTCATTGTCCAAGTAATAAACATCTCTTGTATATTTTAAAATAGCTGGTACATCTGAAGCAATAAAGTATTCTTCATCCCCTAAACCTACAATTAATGGACTTTCTTTTCGTACAGCTACTAATTCATCAGGATGTTCAGTAGAAATAACACCTAAGGCATAGGCTCCTCTAAAAAGTTCAACGGCCTTGTAAACAGCTGACAGAAGATCGCCTTCATAAAATTTATCAATGAGGTGAACAGCTACTTCTGTGTCTGTTTCTGATTTAAACTCATACCCTTCTTGAATGAGCATTTCTTTAATTTCCATATAGTTTTCAATAATCCCATTATGAACAACTGCAAGGGTCTCAGCTGCATTTAAATGAGGATGAGAATTGACATCTGAAGGTACACCATGGGTTGCCCAACGTGTATGACCAATGCCAGTACAGCCTGCAATAGGAGCTTTTTCAAGGACTTCTTCTAATCGACTGAGTCTTCCTTGCTTTTTGGCAAAGCTAAGCGTTCCCCCACCCGTGGTAATAGCAATCCCTGCTGAATCATACCCTCTATATTCCAGTTTAGAGAGTCCATCCAAAATAATTTCTGACGCTTGTTTTTTTCCAATATAACCTACAATTCCGCACATAACAAATAAACCTCCTGATTTTTAATTTTTTAATCAGGGAAACTCACGATAAACTCTTTGTTCTAAAAGTTACCTTTTAGGTTTGTAAGTTTATTTAGGCTGTGAAACCTCTAGGGCATCCGCCGAATTTTCGATGACCCTAGTCCTCGTCAACTTGAAGCTCTTCAAGTTCTGGCGCTTGTTATTTTTTATTTCCCATTTGCTTATTATATCATATTATTCTATGATTGCCACCACTAAATTTAAACTTGTCCCATTATAAACTTTGCTAAATAAGATTAGGAGTTAAAAAATAAAGCACCTGGGTGCTTTATTTTTTAGGTAACCAGCCTTTGACAGTCTCTTGTATAGCTGTTTTAAGCTGAGTGGCTTGTTCTTCACTTAATTGCTTGTTAGCCACTCCTTCATCTACTACTTTATAGTACTCCATAAGTACAGTCTTCTTAAATTTCTTTACTGGGATTTTTCTTACTTTTAAAACATCTTCTAATTTTTTACCTTCACGTATATAAGTCATCAACTCATCCTGTGTAACCCCTAAGTCTTTAAGGGTTGTGGCAATAACCTTGAAGTTATCTAAAACAAAAGGATTCACCTTATTTTGTTGTTGCTGTGTAGGTTGTTGTGTAGGTTGGGTGGAAGGACTACTTGCAGGGGATGCAAAACTAGGAAGAGCTAAAAGCCCTACTAAAATGATTCCAATTACTTTTTTAGTTAATTTCATAAATGCCTCCTTCTAATTTGTCATTAATAGGGTATGAAATCCTCGCTTTTCTATACTGTAAAAAATAGCCAATTTCTATGGATAGGGTATAAAAATTTTCTTTCTTACACATAGTAAGGACAACGTAGTATGACCTCATTAAACAAAGGAGTGTTTTCTATGATTAAACATATGCAGTGTAGTAATTGTGGCTACGACATGTTTGGCGCTGAATATATTGCCAACACTGTGGATTCTTCTTTAGCCAAAGAAGGGCCTATCTATTCCAATGCGGCCCTCCTCGACCTTAACACACGTCCTTATCAAGATATTCTCTGTCCTTACTGTAAGACAAGTGGACACTGGACCACCTAAAAAGGAGCTTCATCCTTACTCTAAAGGATGAAGCTCCTTTTTTTACTTTACTCATCAAAGCTTATAACAAAACAATCATATTTATAATAACAGGTATAAGTAATACCTCTTCCTAGTTGATTCACCATTTGTTTTAAAATAGCCTCAGGATGCCATTTTTGAGTCTTTACATTTTTTAAAATGAAAGTGCCACTAGTAGAACCACTTTTCTTAAATTGTTGTATCATCTCACTAAGTACCTTACTATCTTCAATACTATAGGTATTAGGAAACTTCAAAGGAGTATAAGGCATACTATAAGCAGTAGCCACTGCTTTAGGATACTGAGTGACATCCCAAGTATGGGTTGCTTTCATAAAATCATCACGCTCATTAAAATAATTATAAATATGTTGTGAATTACCTTTCTCTTCATCAGCCCATGTTGTATCCAAATGATAATAGGCCTCTTGGATCTTTACTAAATTCCACGCATGGCCTATATTCCCTAGGGTTGTTCCTACCACCAATTTAGTTGGAATACCTACCGCATTCATAAGGTATTGAGTAGAACGGGCATAACCATCACATACTGCATTTTGATCCAGAAGTGTTCCATAAAGGGTATGAGAAAGGGGTTTAGGATTGACATAGCTCACTCCTCTTTGAGTCGTTGAAGAATACGTTACATGCTTAATAATGTAATCGACTAATGCCCATTCCATCTCATAATCCTTCATCCCTGATGAGATACATTGCTCAATAATTTGGGTGATTTTTTGATTAGCCCGTGCATCGTATTGCTTTAAGGTATTTTTTATTTGAAGTGGGTACATAAAGCTAATTTCCACTACTGGCTTTTGCACCTTTAAAGAGGCATTGGCATAAGTTTCATAACGCATGCGATTGCCTTCATAAGCTAACTTAGGATATTGCCTCACTAATTTCTCAATGGTTTGATTAATCAGTTCACTAAGTTCTTGCATATTATAGCTGCCATAAGCAAAAGTCACCTTTAAAGTGGGCAAAAAATCCTCCATAGCCCCTTTAAGTACTTCTTCTAACTGGGCTGCATCACTTAAAGCAACTTCTTGACGCGTTTCCTTGCGTGGGAGAATAACCTTTTGAATTTTTTGGATACGCCCCTCTTTGTAAAAACTAATAAAATAGGTGCCTGGCTTTTTTAAGAGGGTTCCTGTCCCTATAGGTACTGCTTCACTTCCATCTCGACTCACCAAAGCCATGCCTTCTTGAAAGTTCACCCTATGCTGACCCGTTTCACTAACAACTTCACTAAAGAGTTGGTCCTTTCCATAGATAGGCCCTCCCCCAAGCAGCCTTACTAAAAGAATAAATAGAGTTATGATCATCCATTGTTTTCGTCTGTTTTTCATCTTAATCACCTTCTTTACTCTCTTTCATGGGCTGGCTTTTCTCTTTATCTTCTAGCCACCACCCCTCACCTTCCTCAAAATAGTAATGTCCTGAAGAGTAAGGCTTGCCCTCTAAAGTAATGAAAACTTCTTCTACATCATAATAGTCTCCTAAGGTATAAGCTAAACTTTTTAAGGCTAAATACTCTCCCATATGTCCTAAGTTCATTTCGCTATAGTCTTCACTCATATCCACAATCACTTGGTTTCTAGCCTTGTTAACTATTATATTTATAACCTTAGCCTTGTTGACAACAGGCGAAATATAATCTTCAAATTGCTCTCGGCAATTTTTAAAAACATCATTCCACATATCTATGTCTTCTTGCCCCTTATCTACCTGACTGTAAAGGGTATATTTTAACCGTTCTTCCTCAACATCACCTAAATAAACCTTTAAATCTATCTTTATCTTATCATTATCTAAAGACATTGTTAAGTCTTTTCCTTGATCAATTTGTCCATAAGTTGTACCACACTCTAAGCAAGCCATAAAAAAGGTTATCACAAAAACAACTAGTTTTACTTTCTTTATATAGTACATAGTCTCCCCCCTTGTCTCTTTATTAAAATAACACAAAAATCCATAAATTGGAAATAAAATTTGAAATTATTTCCAATTTATGGATTCCTCATCAATTAATAGCCTGTGGGAAAATGCCTTGACAGCTTTATCCTTCTACTTATACAGCTACAATAGCCTTTTCTAAAGCCATTAAGGCTTCTTGTACACTCCAAAAGAAATGATTATGTCCTAGATTTTCTTCAAATCCACTACGCTGCATCATCTGTTTCACTTTAGGTTGAACGCCAGCAAATAAGACATGTGTTCCTTGTTGTTGTAAGCCTTGACATACTTCTTCTAAAAATTGAACACCCGTTGTGTCCATTAAAGGCACGCCACGCATGGAAAATATTAAAGTGCCTATTTCTTCTAATTGGGCAAGCTTTTCACTAATTTTATCTGTGGTTGTAAAAAATACAGGCCCTGTTAAGTAAATAACCTTTGTCTTCTCATGATAGGCTTGTAAAGTAATTCCCTGCTCTTCCAGCTTGTCATTTTTAATTTCGCTTAGTGCTACTTCAATATTAGAAATACCTACCATAAAAATAAGAATTGAAAATACCACACCTATAACAATGGCAATGGTTAAATCAAAACAAACGGTTGCAGTCATAGTAATTAAAAATTGGGCAATGGCTGTCTTAAATTTCTTTTGAAAAATAAAGCCTATACTTTCCCATTCATTCATACGCCAAGCAGTCACCATAAGGACACCTGCTAAAGCAGAAAGAGGAATTTGTGACATAAGAGACCCTAGTAAAAACATAGAAAGCACTAACCCCACTGCATGTAAAACACCTGTTAAACGTGTTTCTGAGCCTGACTTAATGGCTACACTGGTACGAGCAATAGCAGCAGTAGCAGGAACCCCTCCAAAGAAAGGAATAAGGATATTTCCAATACCTTGAGCAAAAAGTTCACGGTCTGCATTTAACTTCTCACCTTTCATACGCCCTGCGGCTGCCCCACATAATAAACTCTCAATCATCCCTAATGCCGCTACGCTCATAGCAGGTACAATGAATTCACTCCATTGTCTCCACTGAATGGTACTCAGCTCCAGTCTTGTACTGGAAATAAGGGTCTTTGGAATAGCGCCTACTACTGCCACATCCCACTCAGTTAACGTGCTTATCAGTGTTGCTACAATAATTCCTACAAGAGAGGAGGGGACCTTACTCCCCCATTTTTTAGGCCATATCACCATGGTTACAATGACAATACATCCGATAATAAAGGCATAAAGATTAGGTAAAACATTCCCATTAAAATAAGAAAGAAATTTTGAAATAGCATCACTCCCTTGGGATTTCACACCAAAAAAATTATCCAACTGACCTAATGCAATAATGATGGCTATACCTGAAGTAAATCCTGTGATAACTGGTGCAGGAATTAAAGCCACTAATTTCCCAAACTTAACTAAACTAGCTAGCACCAAAAGGATTCCAGCTAGTAAAGTAACAATAAAAACCCCTTGCATTTCATATTTTTGAACTAATCCAATTAAAATAGCTGTCATAGCACCTGTTGGCCCAGAAATCTGATAAGACGCTCCTGAAAGAGCACTCATTACAAACCCTGCTAAAATGGCTGTAATAAGTCCTGCTGCTGCATCAGCGCCACTACTTACTCCAAAGGCAAGTGCTAAAGGCAAAGCAACAGCTGCTACAGTAAGTCCTGCTAAAATATCCTTTGAAAAACGCTTTACATTATAACCTACAAATTCACTTTGAAGGTCTAAAACAAATTGTTTCAACACTCAAATCACCCTATTCTTTTTTCTTAACTGGTTTACGCAATTATTATACGCCTACCTCTTTATTTTTTCTACATATAGTGAAATTTGTCTAATTTTCATGTATTTTGACTATTATGTAAAGAAAGTCTTTCCTTGAATTAGTAGTAATGAATAAACCAAAAGGAGTGACTTTATCAGATCTTCTCTTTTTATCATAAATTTTCTTTATAAAAACATTAATAAGTCTATCATTTTATTATTTACCCCCTTTTATTGACTACTAAGAAGTGATTTTATTATAATAACAAAATAGAATACTTTTAAAAATAATCAGATTATACTACAAAGGAGCTTAGATCATGATTTTTTCAAAAAAAATGGCCAGTTTATCTTCTGCAATTTTTTCTGAGTTAAATTACAAGAAAGTTGAACTCATGGCACAAGGTTATCAAATGATTGATTTTAGTATTGGGACTCCTGATATTCCACCTGCCCCTCAAGTTATAGAACGTTTACAAGAAGAATGTGGCCAATTATCTAACTACAAGTATGCCATCCATGATACCCCTGAACTTTTAGAGGCTGTCATTACCTGGTATGGCCGTCGTTATGGCGTAACCCTTGCTTCTGAAGAAGTGGTTTCTCTCTTAGGTTCACAAAGTGGCTTTACGGAACTTGCTCTTTGCCTTATTGACCCTGGTGATGTAGTTCTCGTTCCTACTCCAAGTTATCCTATTTTCACCATTGCTCCTCTCTTAGCCAGTGCTTGTATTCACAAGATGCCTCTTTTGAAAGAAAATAACTTTCTCATTGATTTAGATGCCATTGATGAAGAGGTGGCTCGCCAAGCTAAATTAATGATTGTCTCTTATCCTAATAATCCCACCACAGCCATCGCGCCACGCGAGTTCTACATAAAACTTGTAGCTTTTGCTAAAAAATATAACATTATTATTCTTCATGACAACGCTTATAGTGAGCTCCTTTTTGATGGTACAGTAGGGGAAAGCTTTCTCAGCATCCCTGGCGCTAAAGAGGTGGGGATAGAGTTTAATTCTCTTTCTAAAACCTATAGCATTCCTGGCTGCCGAATTGCCTTTGCTGTAGGGAATGCTGAAATGATTCAACAACTACGTATTTTAAAATCTCATGTAGATTATGGGATGTTCCTCCCCTTCCAAAAAATAGCTGCTGCTCTCCTTACAGGGCCTCAAGACTATGTGAAAGTCATTCATGACACCTATTATCAACGTGGTAAACTATTGGTAGAAGGTTTAAAAGAACTAGGTTGGGAAATCCCCCTTCCTCAAGGAAGTATGTTTGTTTGGGCACCTCTTCCTAAAAATTATACGTCCTCCTTAGCGTTTACCTATGATTTGATGAATAAAGCCCATGTTATGGTTGTGCCTGGCATCAGCTTTGGTGAAGAAGGGGAAGGTTTTGTTCGCATTGCTCTTGTTGAAAAGGAAGAAAATATTTTAAAAGCCATTGAGGCCATTAAAGAAAGTGGTCTTTTAGTCCTTTAATGAATCCAAACTGTTGTTCCAAGAGGAACGTACTTATAAATCCAAGCACTATCTGCTTCAGAAAGACGTATGCAACCATGGGAGGCGCGATAGCCTAACTCATAGAGACCTCTAATCACATATTTCCCTTCTCTATCAAAAAGAATGGAATGGTACATATAGTCTCTAAAAAAGACCATGGCATTTTTGCACTGATACCCTTTATCCATTCCTAAATAAGGAATGGAGTACTCCACTTTAAAAAGCCCCCCAGGTGTGGGGCTATTATTTTTTCCACTGGAACAAATAAAGCGTTTTTGAAGTTTCCAATTTCCTTTTTCTTTTTTTAATATATAGGTACGTTGCCGCCTCAAGTCTGTCCATATAAGATAAGGGGTTTCACTTTCTATAGCTTTAATGGTCACATAGTCCTCTATCTCTAAATCTGTAGGCTTTCCTCCATAAGTTCCTACATCTCCTTCAATCCTTAAACTATCCCAAGGCAAGACATACTTTTTACTTTGCTGATCTAAGACCACATAATATTGACGTTTTTCTGTGCGCCAAATGACGACACTTTCCCCTTCTTTAAAAGAACCTATATTATACTTTAAAGTACCTTTCACATGATAGGGCTTAAAAAGTTCTTCTAAATACCTTCTCCTACTTAAATAGCAACAGGTTTTAAAAAACTTTTCATTATCTTGCCCATAATAGCTTTGTTCTGATTCAATGTCTACCCCATTAAGTCTCCTCACATAATAATGGACTAAATGGCCATCCCCTATTTTTCTAAAAGGCTCTCCTGTATAAGTTTGATGCGCTTCTACTATAAAGGGGGGAATCTGCTTCTTTACAAAGACCTTACCATCCCAATAAAGTTCTTGTAACTCTACATATAGAGGATAATCTACTAAGCTCTTAAATCCACTTTCTCTTAGTTCATAGAGGCTTTCCCAACTTGTATAACGAGGTCCTACATGATAAATGCCACCTGCCTCCTTTATTTCCCATAAGGCCTTTAAAGCAACTACAGGAACAAGGGTATGTCCTTGCCAAGTTAAACTATACGTCTTTACATTTCCTATATAGATTGTCCTTTGGCTAAAAGAGGCGATTTCTGGAGCAAAGGAAAGAGGGGGTAAGGGATGTGCTTCTGCTCCTTTTTCTAAGCAAATAAATGTCTCTTTTTCGCCTAATGTAAGAGTAGCTCCCATTGCTTCTAATGTTTCTAATGTGACATAGGTTGTCTCATAAAGTTGGTAAACAGGATAAACTTTTCCTTGATAAAGGAGAACCTTAGGGCTTTCTTCTAAAATTTCTAGGGCTATTTCTTTGCATAAGGCCCCCTTGGGTTGTGTCACCGTTTCAGCTCTTAATCCACTCACCACTAGACTACAAACGATTAAAAATATGCCTACCTTTTTTACCATCTCTCACACTCCATTCTCCTTTAGATTTTCCCAAAATCTTAAAGAGTATGAGACTTTTTTAAATAAATCTTTAAAAGTGAGCAACTTAATAAAAGGGCAGTAGTCTTTCAAAATATTTACTATACTTTTTAAGCTTCTTGGCATTCCCTATGACACATAAAGCTTCCCCTGTAAGGGCTTCTTGAAAATAAGCGCCATAAACCCTTATTTGTTCACTTGTTAATTCAAGAATTTCTTTTCTCTCCTTTTCTAAGGTATGAGCTTCAATACCGCTTAGTCCATAACTTAGAGCTCTTTCACTCTTTTGCTCTGTTGTTAGAGGAAGGTCCAGTGCACCAATGGTCCCAATAATAATTTGATCTAGCTCCTCTTGAGTTATTGTCAGCGTCCTTAGAAAATCCCCTATTTTTTGAAATGCTTCTAAGGTCTCCGTTAAATGTGGATCCGCATAAGAACAAAGAATGATATTTCCTAGACGGTCTACTAAAAGGTCACAACCATAAGCTCCACCTTGCAAACGTACCTTTTCCCATAAATAGCCACTTTCCAGCAAGGAACTGATGGCATAAAGGGCTCCATGAAAACCATAGCCCTTTTGCACAAAGTTTCCACCTTGGGCTACTGTATATAAAGCATGACTCGTCATATAGCCTTCTCTTTCAGGTTGAGGCCGCAATTGATAGACTTGCTTCTCTATATTAACCTGAGGTAGGGCTTCTTTTAGT
Organism: Bacillota bacterium; assembly: GCA_023412455.1. Lineage (GTDB taxonomy): Bacteria > Bacillota > Clostridia > Lachnospirales > Cellulosilyticaceae > Sporanaerobium. The sequence continues at coordinate 6,133 of JAEYNQ010000142.1, read as the reverse complement.
TCCAACAAACAAGCCTTCACTGCCTCATAACAAGGTTCAAGACACGTCAGGCTAAGAGTTAACGCTTGTTGGTGAAAGACCCTTTTATAAACAGCTTGTAACGTGTGACAAACACCCTCAATTTGTTCCTCAAAATGCTGATCGAGCTCTTCCAAGAAAGAATAATAGGCTAATCCCCCTACCTTATCCTCATAGGCACCTGCCCAAGTCAATTGAGTAAAAAGACGTTTCGTTGCACGGTATTCGGGAGCACTTTCAAAGCTACGTTTCATTTCATAATGCACATAACTCACCCACTCCCTTATTTTATTTTTATCTTGAAACTGAGTGGTGGTTATAATTTCTTGCATCAACTCTTTAAAAGCCTCCAGCTCTTCTTCCTCTACCTTGGCACTTATTTTTAAATAAGGCGTTTGTTGCTCATACACATCTCCCTTAGTATAAGTATTTAGGCTGCAATTAATCCCTCCAGTCAACCGATTAATGGCATTTTCTAGTGCATCTGCTGAATAGTTTTGGGTACCTATATAAGTGAGTAACTGAGTAAGGAGTCCTAAATAGGGGAGGTCTTCTTCTAGTACCCCAGTGGTATCAAAGAGTAAATGAATATACACGATACCTTGAAGGCCTGAAGGTTCATAGATGACCGACATGCCTCCCCAGCTTTCCTTTTTAAAGGTTAGTTCTTCTCCTTTTTGAGCTAAATCTTCTTTTTTTAGACGAGGAATAAGACCCCTTTCTTCCTCTTGATGCTCTTCTTCTAAAGTCTTTTGTAAGGACCAGATAGCCTGTAGTTCTTCTTTATTAAGTTTCTTTCTTTGCTCTTTTAGTTGCCTCTCTTCTTCTTCAAGTTGCTGCTGAGCTAAAGTTTCAGAAGGCACAAGAACAGTCAAAAGCTGATGTGGATTCTCTAGTAAATATCTTTTGATAAGTCCTTCAAAATAACCTTCCTTTGCCATCTTTTGAATTTTTTCAAAAGGCGCTTTATAAGTTAAGTGCGTAAAAGGAGCCCCCTCATAGCGTAAGCTATTTAAAATAAGTTCATTATAAATAATACCTTTAGCTTCATAGGCATATTCCCCTTCTTTTAAGGCAAAGCCCACTGTATGCAGAGAAGATTCTAAAAGGGTTTCATCCATTCCCTTGTGAACTAAGTTTATGAGGGTCTCCTCAATGCGCTGTTTAAAAAGGAGGGCATTTTCCTTATGGGTTCCCTTTAAAACGATAGAAAAGGTAGGTTGTCTTCTAAAAGAATCGTAGCCCCCTTCTTCCAAGCTCTTCCCTAAAGGGTTCTCCCCTATTAGCACTTTGTTTAATGGAGAAGCAGCACTTTTAAGCAGGAGATGCTCTAGTACCTCAAACCCTAAGCGAAGCTCTGCATCCTCTGCTTCACCAATTACAAAACTCCAAGCCAAATAGTCCTCCCCTTTCTTTGGTGAAAGGGCAGGGTAGTTAAGCTGCTGCCACCTAGGCGCTTCAAAGGGTGTTTGCCTTAATGCCACTTCTTCTTTATCTTCCTTTTTACCTTTTCCTACCTTAGGCAAAGAACTAAGGACTTGATCCAAAAAGGCCAATTGTCGTTGTAGGTCTCCATCCCCATAGAGATACAGAAAGCTATTTTCCCCTTTATAATGTTGCTCATGAAACTTCAAAAAATCTTTTTCGCTTAAAGTCACTAAGTCTTTAGGAAATCCGCCTGAATCATAGGTATAACAAGTATCTGGAAAAAGCCCCTGTGAAATACCACGTTGCAAGTAAGCACCTGGATCACTGTATTCACTTAACATCTCATGATAAACCACCCCACTATAGCCTAAGTTACCTTGGGGGTTATCCAGTGTATAATGCCACCCTTCTTGTTTAAAAAAAAGACTTTCTTTATAAATAAGAGGATGAAATACTAAATCTGTTAAAACATCCATCATATGCATCAAATCTTCTTCATGGAAGGTAGCCCCATAGTACATGGTCATATCTGGATAAGTACAGGCATTAAAGCTGGTACAAAGGGATCCTTTTTCAAAAGCCATAAAGGTATCCTTCAAAGGATATTTCTCTGAAGAACAACATACAGCATGCTCTAAAACATGGGCCACTCCTGTATCATCAGTAGGTGGCGTCTTAAAGCTTATACTAAAAACTTTGTGAGGATCACTATTACTTATCGCCACTAAAGTGGCCCCACTTTTTAGATGTTTAAAGACACGTCCTATACTCCCTATTTCTTTTAACTCCTGTTGCTCCATGAGCTGAAAGCCTTCCTTTATTTTTAAAACTTCCCAAGTCATTATTTAGCCCTTTCTTAATCTCCCGTCCTCTTTATTTTTTATTATAGCATACTTTCTCCAAAGTGAAGGACTTCCTTTATCCTTCAAAAAAGTAGGTTTTTGCTACACAATAGGTTATAATAGACCTATAGTTTTAGATTGTTTTATGAAAGGATTCTTTACTTATGACACCTTCTAATCAAGATTTACTTCGCCAACATGGTATTAAATATAGTAAACAACGGGATATTTTGTTGTCCCTACTCCGTCAATTAACACGCCCTCATTCTGTAGAAGAGCTTTATCAGCAGGCTGTTCTCCTTCATCCTAGCCTTAACCTCTCTACAGTTTATCGTATTTTAGATAATTTTGAAGCTCACCATATTGTGGTAAAAAATACTTTGGCTGAAGACAAAAAAAATGTTTATGAGCTTTATACACCTACTCATAAACATTATATGGTTTGCCTTAAATGTCATCAGTATTTTCCTATACCCGACTGTCCTTGTGCTTTATTAGATGAGGCGGTTACAAAGGCCACAGATTTTGAAGTGTTAGACCACAAAATCGAAATTCTAGGCTATTGTTCTCATTGTCGTACGAGCCATTAAGCACCCTTGGAGGTGCTTTTTATTTTGATAACGTAGGTTATGGTAAAGAAAACACCTAATACAAGTACAATCGTTGCTCCCGATGCAGATTCAATAAAATAAGAAATAAGTAGACCACTTAATCCTGCTATCAGGGCGAGAAGTATGGAAAAGCCTACATATTGCTTTGTATTTTGAGCAATATTCCTTGAAGCTGCTGCTGGTAAAATAAGCATGGAACTAATAATGAGGGTCCCTACCCATTGAATAGATAAAGTGACAATAACTGCTACTAAAAGAGTAAAGAGATACTCCCAAAAGTGAACAGCCAAGCCTCTACTCTTGGCTAAAGAAGGATTCAAACTCACTAAAAAAAGCTTATTAAAACCTATCATCCAAAAAAGGAGAACACCTATAAAAGCTAAGGTTAATAAAAGTAAATCTGTTGGTGTAATACTTAGCAAATCCCCAATTAAATACACTGTATACTTGGAAAAGCCCCCTCGATAAGATAAAATCACAATACCTAAAGCCACTGCCATGGCAGAAAACACTCCAATAATTGTATCCATAGAAGCTGTCTTTGCATTTTTTACTTTTACAATCCCTAAGGTAAGTAAAATAGAAAAGGCCAACATAGACCAAATAGGCTGGTCAAACCCAAGAAGAACGCCTATAGCGATCCCTGTTAAGGCAGAGTGCCCTAAGGCATCTGAAAAAAAGGCCATACGATTATTAACTACCATGGTACCTAACATACCAAATAAAGGGGTTACTAATAAAATACCTAAGAGGGCATTTTTCATAAAGGTATATTTTGCCCACTGGAAGGGTAACAAAAGATCCATTAATGCATAAATACTTTCCATCCTTAGTCTTCCCCCTCTGGCTGTATAAAACTTACATCAAAAATAGCTTGAACTTCTGGTCTTTTAAAGACTTCTCTTGGCTTACCCTTGGCAATCAACTGACCTTGATGCATAACAATCATTTGATCAGCATAATGATTAACAAGCTCTAAGTCATGGGAAACTAAGACAATGGCTAGATGATATTTTTCACGAATATGAGCTACCGTCTCATAAAAAAGCTTTAATCCATTGGCATCCATCCCCGCTACAGGCTCATCTAATAATAAGATATTAGGCATGGGTTCCAGAGCAAGGGCTAATAAAATTCGCTGTAGCTCTCCTCCTGAAAGAACACCTATACGACGGTCTATTAAATAATCGGCTTCAACCCGTCTTAAGCTCTCCTTCACCTTTTCTCTTATTGGGAGGCTACTTCCCAACCAAATGGGTCTTTGACTCCTAGTGGCTGCGAAAATATCTAATACGCTTACAGGAGAACTTAAGTCAAACTCTAACTTTTGGGGGACATAGCCCATAACTGGAGGTCGCGCATCCGGCTTTGTGGCATTATGAAAAATAATATCCCCTTCATGAGGAATCTCACCTAAAAGAGCTTTTAAAAGGGTACTTTTTCCTGCTCCATTCACACCTACAACAGCTACTAACTCGCCACAATGAATATCCCAATTAATATCTTTTAAAATCACATCTTTTCCTTTTTTAACAGACATGTGACTAACTTCCGTGAGACAAAGCCCACATTTTGGATTTTCTTTTTGCTCACATTTTTCTCTCATTACTGAAGTGCCTCTTTCAATATTTCTAAATTTGACCGCATAATATCTAGGTAAGCGTCTTCTGTCATTTCACCTGTTACTGCAGGGTCTAATACATACACCGTCGCACCTGTTTCTTTTGCAATGGTTTCAGCCGCCTTAGGTGGATACTGAGGTTCTGCAAAAAGTGCCTTAATACCATAGGTTTTAATTTGCTCCACTGTATCAGCCAACTCCTTAACGCTAGGTTGAGAGCCAGGTTCCCGTTCCACTACGCCTATTATCTCTAGTCCAAATTCTTCTGCAAAATAAGGAAAGGCCTCGTGGAAGGTGACAATTTCCTTTTGTGATAGTCCATCAAGAGCCTCATGCATCTCTTGCTTTAAAGCCTCTAGTTCTTGGATATAAGCTTGTGCATTGGCTTCATAAAGCTTACTATGCTCTGGATCTAGCTTTTTTAATCCTTCTGCAATATTTTCCACCTGAGTGATTTCTTTAGAAATACTCACCCAAATATGAGGATTGGCCTCTCCATCTTCTTCAATGAGGGGAATTCCTGCACTGGACTCAATCACCGTTAAGTCACTGAGCTGGCCTGTTACCTTATCCATAAAGGATTCCATTCCTGCACCATTAATAACAAAGGCATCTGCCTCTTCAAGAAGCTTCATATCCTTTGCTGTAAGGGAATAATCGTGGAGACACCCCGTAATAGGCTCCGTCATATTGACAAGCTTCACATGAGGTACATCCTTTACAATATTCAATGTAGCAATATACATAGGATAAAAAGAAGTGACAATCTCTAACTGTTCGTCGCTTACTGCACTCTCCTTTTTTGTCTGACAACCTACTAGGCTTAACCCAATCCCTAAGCTCATTACTAAGATGCCTATCTTTTTGAATCCTTTTATCATTTTTTCACTCCTTGTTGCAAATCATTTGCATTTTATCCTATTATACTCCCCCTCTTTTTAGTTAGCAAGCACCTCCTCTTTATTTTCCCTTCCAAATTCCAAAAATAGGATTACCTTACGCCTTCACAGCGTCCCTTCCCCACACCCTTTTTTTTATCTCTATAAACTCTAGTTATTCTTCAAATTGCATGTGATATAAATGGGCATAGACCCCCTTCTTTGCTAATAAGGTCTCATGACTGCCTATCTCCTTAATCCCCTCTTCCGTTAAAACCACAATCTCATCAGCATGACGAATGGTACTTAAACGATGGGCAATGACAAGGGTGGTACGATTTTTTGCAAGTTCTTCTAAAGCCTGTTGAATAAAGCGTTCACTCTCATTATCTAAAGCAGATGTGGCCTCATCTAAAATGAGAATAGGTGGATTTTTAAGAAAAACTCGTGCAATAGACAGACGTTGCTTTTGTCCTCCAGATAACTTAACCCCTCTTTCGCCAATAAAGGTCTCATACCCCTCTGGTAAGCTCTCAATAAAATCATGAATATAGGCTTTTTTAGCAGCCTCCTTAATTTCTTCTTCTGTGGCATCCTTTTTACCATAAGCTATATTCTCACGTACGGTTCCTGTAAAAAGATAGACATCTTGCTGAACAATCCCAATAGCCTGTCTTAAAGACTTTTGGGTTAATCCTCTAACATCTTGGCCATCAATAGTTACTGCTCCCTCTG
>JAEYNQ010000122.1 GCA_023412455.1 Bacillota bacterium | reverse complement strand
ATTTTGTGGTTGGTGTAGGAGAGCTATAGGCTACTATACCAACATCCTTTGCCAATAGCATGGCACGTTTCATATGTAATGGATCGCTCACTATTATGGCAGTAGAATACCCATAAGTATCCATTATCTTTTTAGCATTTTCTAAATTTTCCTGGGTTATAGTTGAGGTATCTTCAACTATAATATTTGCTTCTGAAATGCCTTCTCTTATAGCGTATTGCTTAGCAGCTTCTGCATCAGACTCTTTGTTCCCTTTTCCTATACCACCTGTAACCATTATTCTTTTTACATAACCCAAATGATATAATTCTATGCCATGATTTATTCTTTCTTGATATACCGGTGATACATTCCCATTAGCTGTAGATGCTCCAAGAATAATAGCTACATCTGCAGGACATACTTGATCTTTTGTACTGAAAACACAAATACTTATTAAATGATATAGGATATAACCTATTACGATAATTGTCATTGTAATTATCACTTTATATTTTCGTTTCATACCTCACCTACACTACAATCAGTCCCACCACTCCTAAAGTTCAAGTTTGCAAACTTTACTTCTTTCCAAGCATCGCCTGAGAGGGGCATTCTTTTACACATTCTAATAACTCTATCTTTTCCCTCCCCATTTAAATAAATAGATAAGTTAATCCCTGCAAATCAATAAAAAGCTTTTCTCAGTAACCTATCTCAGCAAATCTTTTCGTTACAAATTGTTTCTAAACTACCACTATACTCACGTTCCGAGACAATAAAAATAGAAATTGACATCTCTATAAATTCAAGTTTCTGTTTTCCCTAAGCCAGTGAACTTACCACGGCCCCATAAATTGCGATTTGTTGAACTTCGTATTATGCTTATTTTGTGCAATAACTGATTACCTTTTCAGCAAAATCAACAGCTGTTCTCTTTGAATCTTCCGTTTCAAATTTATCTACATCATCACCCTCATTTTTCTGTACAGCAGCTTTCCCAATATACTTCATTTTAAAGTGCTCGCAAAATCGTTTCATTCCATCTTCAAAAGGACTTATACCATATTCGAAGTCATAACCACATGTAGTAATTATTCCACACATTTTTCCTTGTAGCAGACTCGGCCCACGTTGCTCTCCATAATATTTATGAAGTCCATAAAAACGGTCAAGCATTGCCTTCATTGGAGCAGTACAATACCAAATAAATATCGGACTAGCTAAAATAAAGCAATCCGCCTTCAAGATTTCATCTGATATATCGTACATGTCATCTTGTATTGAACAGCCATATTCACCTAATTTATCTTGGCATTGAAAGCATTCTAAACATGGTGCAATCTTTTTGTCATAAAGGAAAATGGTCTTAACTTCTGCTCCTTTACTCTCTAACTCAGTTAAAAATGGTTTCAGTAGAGTTGCCGTATCACCGTTTTTTCTTGGACTTCCCATAAAAACTAATATTTTCATTGTTTTTCTCCTATGAATTTAAAAAAACATTATAAGTATGCCTATTGTTTACTCGATTAAGTTCAATGTTAACAACCACCAGTTATACCCGTAACCTTAATAATATATTCATTTATATTTTATAAATGCTAATTACACCATAATCAGAATGAAATACTACGTTGTTTTTGGTAAGAGCTGCATTGGAGGAGTTCACCGAAAATTCATTGATAATTTGTATACAAGGAATAGTTGAGTTGTCTGTAAAAACTTCTACCACATAAAAGCCCATTTCCATTCTTGTGGTTATACTCCTATAACTTTGAGTCATCAGCTGTTGCTCTTCATCAATATTCTGTATTTCTCCTATTGTGCAATTGTTAGTTTCATGGAAATCTCCATCTACTTCAGATACAAATTCACCTGTTTTTACATGGTAGCCATAAACCTTCCTGACCTCATCTGAGCCTATTCTATCAAGATACACTATTTGCTCATCATCCCAAGACATGCTATATGTAAGACTATGTGCTCCCAGTGATTTTATCGAAAGCACTTCCCCATGTCCACTATAATGTACTAGGATTTCATCATCAAAATCACCTACCACTCGTGTTACATAAAAATCATCTCGATCACTTCTAGAGGCTATTGGTAAAAATCCAGTATGCAGCCTTCCAATAAAACGGTGGCAGATAGCCTGCCCTGTCTTCGCCTTAGGATTATAATATATAAATCCTTTTCTTAGCTTTGCCATAACTAGTTTAATTGCTTTATGAAAAGGTGGAAAAAAAGAACAACCATCTACCTCTTTTATACATATTTTTCCAGTCCCCAATCGAGAGCGAATGATATTCCCATCTAATTCTATAAACCATTCTTTTTTCGTTTCAGGGTGTATCAGCGTCATATTATCCCACTGTTGTTCAAAATACTTTGTTATTCTCATATCTTCCTCTTTTCCTAAAATAAAGCTAATTTTTATTAAAATTCTAAATATTTTATATACTATCATATCCAAGTTGTACTTACAATAATGCCTGCAACGTTAGTCTATGATTTTCCTAAAAACATAAGCCTACCTCTTAAAAACTATTTGATACTGTTCTATAATCCAAGTTTCTACTATTGGGATACATTCATCACATAATAATCACTATATGTTTTACCATCATGCCCAATTAATTTCTCTTTTCTTAACGCAAAGCCTTGCGATTAATTGTAAAATCGAATCTACATGAAAACACTTTATAATCTTACCAGTACATAACTCTAATAAAGAAGTTCCAAATGTCATCTTAGGATATGTTGGAATTATAAACCTAAAAAATCATGCACACTGATTTTGATAATCTGTAGCGATTATGCTAAGTTCTTTAAAAATTCTATAAATGAATCAAATTCTTTAGTAAACTCCCACTTTCCCATACCATGCTCTGCAAAATAGACAGGAGAATTAGCTTGCGAAATATCAATACAAAATGGATCCCCAAAGCGCTGTGCGATTACAACATAATTTGAATTCCATGTTGCGATATTTGTATTTGTAGTGGAATTATAAGAATATCCTGCTTGTCCTTGTATAAGTTCATGGGCTCCGTATACACAAACATTCCCAAAGCCTTTGATTCTAAAATCTACCTTTAATGGAGAGGCCTTTTCAAGAAAATCAATGTACCCTTGAGGTAATGCCCATTTTTGTAAAATATCATCAAGTTCTGATTGCTCTGCCCTAATCAGCCAGTTAGAAGGGTGGGCCAAGTCTTGCTTTTTTTCTCTCTTTTTTAAAAGTTTCTTATCTAATCGAGCATAAAGTTTCTCTTCTACACTTTTTGGATTATCTAAACACTCATGACGATGTGGCTTATCATAGCCATTTCCATCTGGATACCCACTTTGTGCCCAAATTCGAATTCTATCATACTCCATATCTTCTTCCTTCCAATGAATACACTCATAAGGTTTATTTGCATCAAATGGTGTATTGGATAGCTCTGATAACTTTTTTACTATCAAAGCTTTATTTTCCAAAATCATTTGTTTAGAAAAAAGAGTTTCCAATAAATAATCAAAAGAAGCTTTCTTCATTACCTTACAATAACCACCAATTCCCCAATAGCACTTAGATTTATCTTTTGATTCAATACAAGACTTAAAAAATTCCATATAATTTATCTCTTGCTCCTGTACTAAACTCACCATCCTGGCAAGAGCAAAGCTTTGCATATGTACTATTCTCCCTGTCTCAGCATATTGCATAAGTGCTTGTATAACTTGTTCCCTGCTATTCTCAGTAGCATTTTTACATAATGCATTTATTGCATTACAGGCATCTACCCCATCCATTGCTGTTAATAATTTTTGTACATTTTTTTCAATAATACCCATTCATTTTACTCCCCATTGCCATTTATCTTTATTCTCAAAAAATCAATATCTTCTTTATTCTTGATGTTCAAATTGTGAATGAATTTTCTGAACTTGTGAAGTTCTGATTTTTAATAAAATCCCTTACTAATTCCTTTGGCAATACTGACATAAATAACTCCTCCTTGGTAAGCTTTGATTTTTTATAATCATTGCCATAAGAAAAAGTTGTTAATCAGTTTACACAGAATTTAATACAGTCTCAAAGTCCTCTATCATACATAGCTATAATCTTTCCTTCTATTTCTGAAATATCCTTTTGACGCTTAGCTACTACTTGTGGTTCAAAGGTTGATTGCCTATCCTGTGGTACTGAAATAGACATTTCATCATACTTGCTTCGTATGTTTTTTGTTTTTTTACCATTACGTGAATTGGGGTTGTCACTTCTTTCGTAAGCCTCATAACCTAAGTGATCATCCATCTCAGCTTCTAACATACTTTCTATAGTTCCACCTAATAAATCCTAAGAGCATCTTGGATGTCTTCAGCTGATTGAATATCATACATCTCAATCAAGCTTTCAATAGTATTTCTCTTTTGTTTGTTCATTTCTCTTCTTTTTGCCATAAAACAGCCTCCTATGATATTTTGATTTCATCATAGAAAGCTATATTTTACAGACTTTACTTCACAGGCTCGATTAAGCGCTTACTCTTTTACTAAAGTTATGGCCCTATATATCATTTATAACACAGCTTAAGTTTCATAAATTTTCTTCTTTAATTTTTTCTTTCTTTAAAAAAAGATATAATACGAGGATCTATCTTGTCTTTTTCATAATCACAATAATCACTATATACTTGTTGATAAATATACTCATATTTATCCATATATAATTTTTGTCGAACAATAATAGCTTTAAACTCTGTAAACGAAACTGTTTGATTAAATAAATTCCAAAGCCAAACTGCTATCTCTTGTATATTATCAACCTCTTCCTCATCATTCATTGCTCTTAATGATACAGAATTAAGTAAAAATCCAAATAGCCTATTCGTCTTACATCTTGCACATCTCGTCATTCCTATCAATAAAAGCAATAATACCCTTTTATTACTCATACTTCTTTCAATCAACCTACATAATATAAATGGTTGTGTATAATCAATAAAACATCTATTCCCTTCAAAAGTATACTCAAACATCTTTTCTATATCCGAATAATCATCTAATAATATCATCATATCTATCACCGAAACAAACACCTGTGGATACCTTAATGTATACATAATTCCCTCATTGAGGAAGTATCTCCGTTCTAGTTCGTATAATTTTTTTCTATTTATATTTTTAGTATATCCTTTCTTAACACTATTAAGATTCATCCTCTTTACTAACGAGAATATATTCACTATATGCACTAAATATCCTTCGTTTATATTTTCACATACATAATTCCTATACTCTTTATCTAAGTAAAATAAGGAATCTAGTGTCTTCTCCAGCTTCCCCTCAGATAGAATGTCCTTACAATACATACTTGCAAGAACCTCACTTTCATATTTTACACCACCCTGTGGAAATTCCTTTATATAACGTATCGAATTATTCACATGTTTCACATAGTGTGAATTATATAAAATGACACTA
>JAEYNQ010000092.1 GCA_023412455.1 Bacillota bacterium | reverse complement strand
TAGCTATAAGGTTACCAATAATAAGAAGATCGTGTTCTTAAATAAAAGAATACTTGGAGAAGACTTTTTGTGCTTAGTAAGGGATACTCTTTGTAGCTTAAAAGAGAGTGGTGGTCTACTAAATAAGAGTAAAGGTCGGTCCAAATAACGCAAGAAAAATGATGTAATTGGAACTTGATTAAATTGTAATGCATTGAAAATGTAAACTTTATGTTAATAAATAGTATATTAAGTAAATATTTGTAATAACTTCTTGAAATATACAGGATATCTGAATACAATAATTGAGAGACAGATCTTAAAGCATGACGTAAGTCAATACAGAGTTTAAGTTAAAAAGGAGATTAAAATGAAAAAATTAGTGGCAATGCTTATGGCAGCAACAGTATTAATGGGGATGGCTACAGGATGTGGAAACTCAAAAACCCCAGTTGAACAAGGTGCAGAAGGAAAAAACATTGACAAACTAACAGTTGCCTTTGTGCCTTCAAGAGATCCGGAAGAAATCGTTACAGCAACAGAACCTTTAAAAGGTTTATTAAAAGACGAATTAGCTAAGCAAGGTTACAACATAGGTGAAGTAGACATTACTGTTGGAACAAACTTTGAAGCAGTAGGTGAAGCACTTAGTGCTGGAACAGCAGACGTTGGATTAATTCCAGGTGGTACCTATGTTTTATATGATGATGGGGCAGAACCTATTTTGACAGCAACACGTGATGCCTTAAACAAAAACTCTGATAATGCAAAAGACTGGAATGATGGAAAGGCGACAGAAGTAACTGAGGAGCAAGCTGTTTCTTATCGCTCACTCATTATTGCAGGTCCATCTGAAAAAGGTCAAGCCCTTGCAGCAAAAGTAAATGCAGGACAAGAATTAACATGGGAAGACTTAAATTCTGCAAATTGGAGTATTATGTCTACGACTTCTCCAGCAGGCTATATTTACCCAGCTTTATGGTTACAAGAAAGATATGGTAAGAGTCTCACAGATTTACAAAATGCAGTACAATCTGATTCATATGGTAGTGCTATGGCAAGATTTGCATCTGGTCAAGTAGACATTGTATTAGGTTATGCAGATGTACGTCGTGATAATGAAGCAAAATGGATAGAAGAATTTTCTAGACCAGCATCTATTTGGGATGAAACCAATGTTATTGGTGTAACACCAGCTATTTATAACGACACAGTAAGTGTAAGTACAACATCTGAAATTATGGATGATGCCTTTAAGAAAGCACTTCAAACTGCATTTATCAATATTGGTAATACACCAGAAGGTCAAGAAGTTATTGCTATTTATAGCCATAAGGGATATCAAGTAGCGACTCCTTCAGATTATGACAATGAACGTGCTGCTCAAAAATTAATTCAAGAGCTTAATGCATCTAAATAATGAAGAGCAATAAAAAATAATGGGTGAGTTTTTAACTCCCCATTATTTTTGCAATAAGACTAGATTTCTATACTAAAAATAAAACTTATATCTTGATTAATTCAAAGAAGGTGGAGCCTCATATGATTAAATTTGATAATGTAAGTAAAGTATATCCTAACGGATTTAAGGGACTTAAAAATGTATCACTTGAGATTGAACAAGGTGAATTTGTAGCGATTATAGGACTTTCAGGAGCAGGGAAATCGACGCTTATTCGAACGATTAATCGCATACACGAAATTTCAGAAGGAACTTTAACAGTGGATGGAATTAATGTCAGTGACTTAAAAGGGAAATCACTTAGAAGATTTCGCCGAGGAATTGGTATGATTTTTCAATCTTTTAATTTGGTTACACGCACAACAGTTATTAAAAATGTTTTAACTTCTAATATCCCAGATTTACCTTTTTGGCGTGTAGTATTAGGTGCTTATCCTAAAGCTCATAAAGTAGCAGCTTTAGAAGCTCTGGATAAAGTAGGTATTTTAGATAAGGCTTATGTAAGAGTCGATCAACTTTCAGGTGGTCAACAACAACGGGTGGCACTGGCTCGAACATTAGCACAACATCCTAAAATTATGCTAGCTGATGAACCTGTTGCAGCCCTTGATCCTGTCACTGCTAAACAGGTTATGGATGACTTTAAGCGTATCAATAAGGACATGAATATTTCTGTCCTTATTAATATTCATCATGTGGACTTAGCCCTTGAATATGCGGACCGTGTCATTGGTATTCGTGCAGGAGAAGTGGTTTATGATGGTCCAAGTAGTAAAGTGACAAAAGAAGTATTAGACCAAATCTATTGTGGTCAACAAATAGAAACAATGGAGGAAGGTAATGCGTTGGTACGATAAAATTTTTCCACCTAAGAAAATCACTTTAAGTGATGGGAGAGATGTATTAGAACCCCGTTCACGTCTGCCACTTATTATTCTTCTAGTGGTAATAGCAGCATGGATCTCTGTTCAAGTTACAGGGTTTGATTTGGCCAAGCTTATTAAAAGAGGTAAGTATTTTTTTGATATTTTAAAACAAATGGTACCACCTGACATAAGTTATTTACCTGTTATATGGAAACCTTTATTTGATACCATAAAAATGTCTTTATTGGGTTCAATAATAGGAGCTCTAGTGGCTGTACCTGTTGCTATTTTAGGAGCTAGTAATATTGTTAAAAATAAACCTATCCTTTCTATCGCTCGTTTATTTTTAAGTTTAGTAAGGACAATGCCTACCCTTGTTATTGCCTTAATTGCTACTTATATTTTAGGATTAGGGACATTAGCAGGAACAACGGCCATTGCTGTTTTTACTTTTGCCTATATTGGTAAGCTTTTATATGAACAGATTGAAACAGTAGATATGGGAGCCTATGAAGCCATGGAAGCTATGGGAGCTAATAAGCTTCGTGCCTTTTTAGCAGCTATAGTACCTCAAGTTTTGCCGAGTTATATAGCCAATTGCCTTTTTTGCTTTGAAGGAAATGTGCGTTATGCCTCTATCCTAGGCTATGTAGGAGCAGGTGGATTGGGTCTTATTCTAAATGAAAAAATTGGTTGGCGCCAATATAGTAGTGTAGGAATGATTCTTGTTACCTTATTTATTACTGTTATGGTTATAGAAGCCATAAGCCACTATCTACGTAAAAAACTTACTTAAGGAGGGATAGAGATGAGAGAAGAAATTAAAAAGCAATTGGAAAAGCAACCTAGAGGGTGGATTTTTCAGGTTCTTTGTGCCCTTATTTTTGTAGGTCTTGTGGCTTGGTCCAGTAGTACTGTTAAGTTTACAGGTTTAGCAGAGGGAGGATTAGGCATTGCACAAAATATTATAGGGGGCATTTTTAAACCTGACACGGATTTGTTATTTAACTTAACTTCACAAGGGGTACCTTATCTTTTATTAGAAACCATGTGTATTGCTTTTTTAGGAACGATTGTAGGAGCCATTCTAGCCATTCCTATAGCCTTTCTAAGTGCTACCAATATTGTTCCTAAGCCCATTGCCTTAATCGGACGGTTATTTATTATGGCAGTACGAACAATACCAGCCTTTGTTTATGGGCTAATGTTTATTCGGGTAACAGGGGCTGGCCCTTTTGCAGGACTATTAACCATGTCTCTTTGTTCCATTGGCATGATTTCAAAAATGTACATTGAAGCCATTGAAGATATAGATAGCCGTATTTTAGAGTCATTAGATGCTTGTGGCTGTACAACTTTCCAAAAAATAAGATATGGGATTATCCCACAACTCATGCCAGACTTTACCTCTACTATCATTTATCGTTTTGATATGAATTTAAGAGATGCCACAGTTTTAGGGCTAGTAGGAGCAGGTGGAATTGGGGCCCCTTTAATTTTTGCCATGAATGCCTATAAGTGGAATCAGGTAGGAGCTATTTTAACGGGCTTGATTATTTTAGTACTCCTCATTGAATGGCTTTCTGGTAAAATTCGTGTGAAGTTAGCAAGGGGGTAAAAGATGGAGAAGCAACTTAAAATCTATTATACCTCAGACACACATGGTTATCTTTTTCCAACGGATTATATTAGTAAAGAAGAAAAAAGAATGGGCGTATTAAGCTGTGCCAGTGCCTTTCAAAAAGACGGAAATACCCTTGTTTTAGATGGGGGAGATACCATACAAGGCTCAGCCTTTGCAAAATATCTTCAAATGCATCCTGAAGAACAGGGGCTCCTTTCAGAAGTGTTTAATGCAGCAGGTTATGATTATGTAACTCTAGGAAATCATGATTTTAATTATGATTATAAAGGGGCCTATAACTACCTAAGTCATTTAGATGCCCAATGTTTATTAGCTAATGTAGTGGATCATAAGGGAGAACTGGGTATTATGCCTTATAGTATTCATACTCTTGAAAATGGCTTGAGAGTGGGGATTGTTGGATTGGTGACAGACTATGTAAATCTTTGGGAAAAACCAGAACATCTCAAGCATTTAGAAATTAAGGATACTTTTGAGACAGCTAAGCGTGTTTTAAAAGAAATGAAGCCTCTTTGTGATATCACACTGGCTATTTACCATGGTGGCTTTGAAGCAGACTTAGAAACAGGAAAACTTCTAGGTAAAGGTAAAGAAAATGTGGGCTATCGCCTGTGTAAGGAGTTAGATTATGATGTGTTATTAACAGCCCATCAACACATGCCAGTAGAAGGAAGAGAGCTTTATGGGACGTATGTATTACAGCTCCCAGCCTATGCAACCAAGTATGCTCGTCTAGATATAACCGTAGGAAAGGGCTATAAGAAGATAACCTCTCAGTGTCTTGCCCCTCAACCTATAGCTTTAGATAACATCCCTAAAAAATGGGTACATGTACAAGAGAAGGTACAAGAATGGCTAGATCAAAAAGTAGGCTGCTTTTCTGAAGCTATACCACCTTTAAGTAAGCTTGAACTAGCTCTTCAGGGGTCAAAATTAGCTGACTTTTGTAATAGCGTCCAATTAGCTTATACAGGGGCTGATTTTTCCTGTACAAGTTTAGGAAATTATCCTATAGGATTTAATCAAGAGGTTACAACAAGAGACATTATGGCTGCTTATCAGTTTCCTAATACCATTAAAGTATTAGAAGTGGATCGAAGGATTTTGAAGCAAGCACTGGAACGTGTTGCAGAGTACTATACCTTGGAAGAGGGTGAGATTACTATTTCTGACAGTTTTATTCATCCTAAGGTAGAGCATTATAATTATGATTTTTTTTCAGGATTTAACTATACCTTTGACCTGTCTAGACCTATAGGTGAGCGAGTCACTCAGTTAACCATGAATGGAGAGCCTCTTGAAGATAAAAAATATACTTTAGCAATGAGTGATTATAGAGCAACTGGAACAGGTGGCTACGGGTTTTATGCCACGTGTCCTCTTGTTAAAGAATATGGAGTAGATATTCAAGAGCTTATTATTTCTTATATCTGTGAAAAAAAGATTATCCATCTAAGTGATAAAAAAGTATTTCAAATTCAAAGGAATGGCTTGATTAACTGATAAAAATCAGTTAGTCAAGTCATTCCTTTTATTATAGTCTAGGGAAGTTTTACTTTTGTATAAAACGATACTTTTCTAGCTTTCTGTCTCCCTTTGAGATGTAAGTAGAAAATTAAGTAAATGTGAGCTTGATTGGAATAATCTTTATTTTAGTTTGTTTTTGTGGTTTAATGTTGATTTTATTTTGCAAATAGATTAGAATTTTAATAAGAAACTAAACAAAAAGATTAAAAGGAGAAACCATGGAAACCAAGGATTTACATCATTTTTCAGATAAAATGCGTATTATTCAAGAACTGGTACCCGGAAAACAAATAACATTAGCTCATGTGATAGCCA
The DNA here is from genome assembly GCA_023412455.1 of Bacillota bacterium. Classification (GTDB taxonomy): domain Bacteria; phylum Bacillota; class Clostridia; order Lachnospirales; family Cellulosilyticaceae; genus Sporanaerobium. The sequence continues at coordinate 8,964 of JAEYNQ010000092.1, read as the reverse complement.
GTCCAGATGCTATTTTGTATCAGAAGTTAGGTTTAGACCCTGTCATTGACTATGGGAAGTCGGCTATTGGAATAGTCACGTTAACTCCTAGTGAGACAGCAATTATTGCAGCAGATATTGCCCTTAAAACAGCAGGGATAGAGATTGGTTTTGTAGATCGCTTTAGTGGGACCTTAATCGTAACAGGAAGTCTTTCTGAGGTGGAGACAGCTATTGAAGCAGTGGCTTGCTATGTACAAGAAAAATTAGGATTTACCGTTTGTCAGGTCACACGTACTTAGGAGGCAGCATGAAAAAGATTATTTTAATTGGGAGAAGTGGTTGTGGCAAAACTACTTTAAAGCAGGCCTTAAAGGGGCAGCCCCTTCAGTATGAAAAAACTCAAACCATACAACATCAAGAGTTGATCATAGATACACCAGGCGAATACATAGAGACTAAACAATTAGGTTATCCTTTAGCACTTTATTCTTATGAGGCAGATGTAGTTGGTTTAGTAATAAGTGCTCTAGAACCTTATTCCCTACTAAGTCCTAACATAACTTGTATGGCTAATCGTGAGGTAATTGGCATTATCACACAAATTGACCAAAAGGCAGCTAGGCCTCAATTAGTAGACTATTGGTTAAAACTCGCTGGATGTAAAACCATCTTTCATACAAGTGCGTACACAAGAGAAGGGATAGAGGCTCTTCGAGGGTATCTAGAAGCTTAAAAGGAGAAGGGACAGCTGATGATCATAGAAGCCATTCCTTCTCCTTTTTATATAGGGATGAGTTGAAAAAGGGAATAAATGGTTATAAAGGAGGCATTAAGAAAGGAAGGTTTGAAAGCCACTTATTATAGGCTATAATATAAGAAAACCCTCTTTTAGATAGCAAGAAAGCTTGCTCATTGGGCTTTTAGAAGGAGTAGGGAAAGAGAATGAAAGAAAAGTTTTATCAGTATCATTTGAGTTGGTATACCAAGGATTTAAAAAAAATGCCCCTTCAGGCGTTTCGAATTCCTATAGAGCAAAGCTTTCAAGAAGTATGTGAAAAGGAAAAGGGGAGGTTAGTAGATCTTACTCTGAAGGAAGATACTATAAGCCTAAAAGTAGAGATGCTCAAGGCTATTTATCCTCTAAAATTTATAAAACAACTACAGCGAGAGGCTAGCAAAACTTTAAAAAGCAATAGTTCTGCTTTCAAAGAGTGGGGGCCAGATAGTTGGGAGAAAGAGGCTTTAGTGGCCATGAAACCCCCTAAAATTGCTAAAGAAGAGGAGCGTTTAGAGAAAATGATTGGGTCCATAGTAGAAGTAGGCTATTATGATTTAAAGGAGTACTTTACACAAGATATGGACTACTTTAAAGCGTACTTACTAGAAAGAAGACTTGGCGTTATAGATGAAGGGGAGAGGACTTATTTATTGGACGAAGAAGCATTAACCCATTTTATTAATTTAAACTGTTTTGCTTGTACTAAGATTCATCCCTATGGTTGCTGCTGTGGAAGTCCTTGTGATTTTGGAAGTAGAAACCTAAAATGCTTCCAGGAGCAGTTACCTTTTATCGGTGAAAGAATGAGAGCCTTAGATGAGGAGAATTACAAAAAGGTTATGGAGAATGGAGGCTTTATAAAAAGTGATGGACGCATTAGAGCCTATGACGGTCATTGTAGTTTGTTAGTAAAAGAAGGAGAGGTTTATAAGTGCTTAGCTCACAAATATGCTTTAGAGCAAGAAATTCCTGTTTATGCCTTGGCTCCTTTATCGTGTCTCATGTATCCCTTAGAAGTAATGGTGCTTTATACACAAAAGAAAAAGAAAATTTTATTGTTTACTTCCGTGGTAAATTCTTATTTTGCTGATCGTTTTGGCAGATGGGGAAGCTATGACTCTTTAGGCATAGGGATGCGCTGCTTGAAAAAGGAAAGCCACAATGCCCTTTTTATAGAAAAGGATTATAGACCTGTCTATGAAGTGAATAAAGGACTTATTGCCCATGAATGGGGAGACTCTTTTTATGAAATGCTCCAGAAATTAGTGGAGTAAGTCCAATCAAAAAGTAGTAATAAAAGGATAATCAGTTGACTAACCAGTTATAATAGCTATAAATTATAGTATAACCCCCTGCATTTACAAATCATATGCAGGGGGTTATGTGTTTTATAAGGCTACACTTCTCAAGTAAAGCTATTCTATAAGCGAAGAGTGACTTTAAATTCTAAACAGCTGTACCGTGTTAGCAAGATCATTAGCCAGCGTCTGAAGCTGAACAGCAGAATCGGCAATTTTTATAATATTGTTGTTGATATCAGTTGTGGTGGCAGAGGTTTGTTCTGTACTGGAGGCATTTTCTTCTGAGATAGCAGAGAGTGTCTGAACACAATCGATAACCCCTTCTTTTGCCGTTGTAAGCGTGGCAATATGCGCTGTAATTTGAGCAATGCTAGAAGTAACATTTTGAATGCCTTTTTCAAGGGAGGTAAAAAGGGTGCTTGCCTTGGAGATTTTATCATTTTGGAGAGCAATAACATTTTGAGTATCCTGCATAGCAAGAACAGCTTGCTCTGAAGCACGACTTAAATTAAGAATAATATCTTCAATACGTTTGGTAGAGGAATTCGATTCTTCAGCCAGCTTGCGAATTTCATCAGCTACAACAGCAAAGCCTTTACCTTGTTCACCAGCACGTGCTGCTTCTATAGAGGCATTAAGAGAAAGTAAATTGGTTTGATTAGTAATAGAAGAAATAAGATTTATGGCTTCATGGATAGCACCTACAGATTCATTGGTAATGCTTGTTTGATGAACAATAATATCAATGGCATTTTTAACCTTTGTATTAATCTGGTCTAAATCCTTAAGAATGACCATCTCTTCACTACTAGCTTCCGTCATTTTAAGCGTCTGTTCATGTAAAACTTTAGTTTGTAAATCTGTTTGTTCTACCATGTTTCCAATGTTATAGACGTGCTCGGTAGCTGTTTGGGTTTCATGGGCTTGAGATACAGCTCCTTCGGCAACTTCATGAGAAGCTTGTTCAATTTGTAGCATAGCTTGTTTAGTCTGCTTTGTATTGTCCCCTACTTCCATAGAAAGTAGGTTAAGAGAAGTGACCTTTGTACGTACCTCATTAAGCATTTGTTTGAGAGACTCTCTTAATGCTAGAATATCTTGAGCTATACAGCCTGTTTCGTCCTTAGCGCGTAAAAGCTTATCAGAAATAGGAGCAGTAAAATCGCCTGTAGCAAGGATGTTAATAATTTTTGAACAGCTTTCGATAGGCAGAGCAATGGACTTAGCAACAAAGAAAGCAATAAGTGCTCCAACAAAAATAGAGATTACCACAAAGATTAAAGTAAAGAGAAGTAAGGTTTGTCTACCTGCTAAGGCTTCAGAGAAAGGTTGATTGACAAAAAAACTCCAACCGGTGCTTTCTACTTGAGCATAACCTACAATTTTTGAAACACCTTCAAAGGAGTAGGAGTCATAACCACTTCCTCCTTGAATGGCTTTTTCTATAACAGTGGCTAAAGGTTTAAGGCTTGTGTTGGTCTTAGCAATTTCAATGATATTTTCTTTTTCAGTAACACGATTCGTTTCATAATGGGCAATGGTTGTTCCTTGATTATTTGTTAAAAAGCCTTTTCCTTCTTTTCCGATATGGAGATTACTCACAAGTGCATTAAGTTTTTCAGCAGATTCTACCCAAACCAAAACACCGACGACTTGATTTTCATATTTAACGGGAATGGAAAACATAACTATGGTCTTTGTTTCATCTTGAGAATCCTGCATAGGTGAATTTACAAAATTATTTCCAGCTATTGAAGCCTTAAAGTAATCTCTTTCACCAAGCTGAAGGACAACACCATCTTTAATAAGGGCTTCCCCATTCTTATTAATATAGTAAAGGTCATGAAGCTTAAAGGTTTCTTTTGTTGTTATAAGGACATTTCGCTTTTCTTCTGGTGAAATGGATGGATCAGTAATGATAGGATTTTGGGATAGAATTTCCATCTGAGACCAAGTTCCCTTAATAGACACATCTGTTGTAGTAGCAGCTTCATTAGCTATTTGCATTAAGTTGTTTTCTATGGTTTTGGTCAAAATTCGAGATGAAATAGTATACATGATAATAGAAAAAAAGATACCTTCGAGCATAATAAGACTAGTGATGACAATGAGTAATTTGTGTTTAATACTTTTCATAATACAGATTCCTCCATAAATCTCAATATTTTAAATTTTTTGTTAATTAAACTTAATTATAGTTCTAAATACTTAAAATGTCTATATTTATACCTTTTTGAATTAAATTATAATTACAGTGAGAATATGGGAGTTTTATCACCTCTTGCATGCTATAATGGGGAATAATAAGAGAAAAGTGGACAAAAAGGAGACAAGCCATGAGAATTGATTTACACACACATACGAAAATGTCAGATGGATCCAGTGAGCCCAAGGAAGTGATTGAAAGAGCTGTTTTAAATCATGTTCGCGTTGTAGCCATAACCGATCACGATACCATTGATGCCTTAGAGGAAGGCGCCCAGGAAGCAAAACGCCAGGGTATTTGCTTTTTACCAGGCATTGAATTAAGTTGTACATATGGTAAAGGGCGATTATTACATATACTAGGTTTGGGCATTGATGTTGAAGAACCTTCCTTTAAAAGGGCTTATATAAGGATGAAGGAAAGAAAGGAACAAAGTCTTAAGGTAATTTTAAAAAGCATAGAAAAGCAAGGTATAGTTATACCCATGAGTGCCTTAGAGCAGGATGCAATAACACAGTATTTAGATCGTGTGGACATTCTCAGATACCTTTATAAGACAAAAGTTATTGAAACCATTGTAGAGGGTTGGGATAAATATGTAGACCCTGTTCCTTATGAAGAAGGAGAGCTTATGGAGGTGGAAGAAGCTTTTTCCATTATTCAAAAGGCGGGTGGAGTCAGTGTTTTGGCGCATTACCCCAAATACATTGGTATGCAAGGTTATACAATGGAACAAATCCATACGCATATAGCTTCTTTAAAACGGAAAGGCTTAATGGCTATAGAACGTTACTATCCTTCCTTTACGCCAGAAGAAAGTCAGTTTGCTCAAACATTAATCGAAAAACATGGACTATTAGCCTCTGGAGGAACAGATTTTCATGGCAAAAATAGGCCGGGAATTGATGTAGGCCTAACAGAAGAAGGCTTTACCATTCCTTATAATGTTTATGAAGCCATGTCACCTTTTTTACATCATCAGATCCTATAATGAGAGGGCTACACCTTTAAAAAGGGATTAGATTCCTCTAAAGGATCCATTTTTGTATTTAAATGGTCTACTTTAGAGGAATCGATCAAAGTAAGGTGTATTTTTTAATAAAAGCTATTCAAAATGAATAAAAATACAAAATTATAATAAAAATAAAAAAAATAAACAATAATATGCTATAATAAGTGTAATTTGGCCGTTCTTTATGGTGGAGATAAAGAAGGTTAAGTTGGAGTAACTTATTCTATGTGTGGAGGATTATCAGTGATGGAGAGTAGAGGAGAGAAGAAGAAAGTTTTAATTATTGGATCTGGTCCTATAATTATTGGTCAAGCTTGTGAGTTTGACTATTCAGGAACACAAGCTTGTAAGGCTTTAAGAAACCTTGGCTATGAAATTGTATTAGTTAACTCTAACCCTGCAACAATTATGACAGACCCTGGTGTTGCAGATATAACCTATATTGAACCCCTAAATGCTAAAAGGCTTGAGGAGATTATTGACAAAGAGCGCCCTGACTGTTTACTTCCTAATCTAGGAGGGCAATCAGGTCTTAACTTATGTTCGGAATTGGATAAGCTAGGTGTCCTTAAAAAATATGGTGTAGAAGTCATAGGCGTTCAAGTAGATGCCATTGAACGTGGGGAAGACCGCGTAGAGTTCAAAAAAACCATGAATAGCTTAGGTATTGAAATGGCTCGTAGTGAAGTGGCGTACACCGTAGAGGAAGCCTTAACTATTGCAGAACAATTGGGCTATCCCGTTGTTTTGAGGCCAGCTTATACTATGGGAGGTGCTGGTGGTGGCCTTGTTTATAATACAGATGAGCTTAAGACGGTTTGTGCTAGAGGTCTTCAAGCCAGTTTAGTAGGTCAAGTATTAGTAGAGGAGTCTGTTTTGGGTTGGGAAGAACTGGAACTAGAAGTAGTGCGTGATGCCAAAGGCAATATGATTACTGTATGCTTTATTGAAAATATTGACCCTCTAGGTGTTCATACTGGGGATTCCTTTTGTTCAGCCCCTATGCTAACTATTGCTGAAGAGGTTCAAAAGGAGTTACAGCGTCAAGCCTATAAGATTGTAGAGGCTATTGAGGTGATTGGTGGAACAAATGTACAGTTTGCACGCCAAACAGAGACAGGACGAATTATTGTTATCGAGATTAATCCAAGGACCTCTCGTTCTTCAGCTTTGGCTTCCAAAGCTACAGGTTTTCCTATTGCTCTTGTTTCAGCTATGTTAGCCACAGGTTTAACCCTTGAAGATATTCCTTGTGGTAAGTATGGAACACTGGATAAATACAAACCCGATGGAGATTACGTGGTTATTAAGTTCGCACGTTGGGCCTTTGAAAAATTTAAAAATGCTGAAGATAAATTAGGGACACAAATGCGTGCGGTAGGGGAAGTGATGAGTATTGGCAAAACCTACAAAGAAGCTTTTCAAAAAGCTATTCGTAGCTTAGAAACTGGTCGCTATGGCCTAGGGTTTGCCAAGGATTTTAATGAAAAATCCAAAGAAGAGCTTTTACAAATGCTCCATATACCAACAAGTGAACGTCAATTTATTATGTATGAGGCTTTACGTAAGGGAGCTAGCGTAGAAGAACTCTTTGAACGTACTAAGATTAAGCCTTATTTTATTGAACAAATGAAAGAATTAGTCGAAGAAGAAGAGGAACTTTTAGCCCATAAGGGAGAAGTACCTTCTAAGGAAGTATTAGCCCGAGCCAAAAAGAATGGCTTTTCTGATAAGTATTTGTCTAAGGTTTTAGCTATAAGTGAAGAAGAGGTAAGAAGTAAGCGTCTCGATTATGGTATTTGTGAAGCATGGGAGAGTATTCATGTGAGTGGAACCCCAGATTCTGCCTATTACTATTCCAGCTATAACATTGAAGATCATACAGTTGCTTCAGTGGATAGACCTAAAATTATGGTTTTAGGTAGTGGACCTAATCGTATTGGGCAAGGTATTGAATTTGATTATTGTTGTGTGCATGCAGCTACAGCTCTTAAAGCATTAGGGTTTGAGACAATTATGGTCAACTGTAATCCAGAAACTGTTTCAACAGATTATGATACATCAGATAAACTTTATTTTGAGCCTTTAACTCTAGAAGATGTTTTAAGTATTCATGAAAAAGAGAAGCCATTAGGCGTTATTGCCCAATTTGGTGGACAAACCCCCCTTAATTTAGCGGCAGATCTTAAAAAGGCGGGGGTTACAATTTTAGGTACAAGCCCAGAAACCATTGACTTTGCTGAAGATAGAGATTTATTTAGAGCAATGATGGATAAACTAAATATTCCTATGCCAGAATCAGGTATGGCTGTTGATGTAGAGGAAGCCTTAGCCATTGCCACACGAATTGGTTACCCTGTTATGGTACGTCCTTCTTATGTATTAGGTGGAAGAGGGATGGAGGTTGTACATGATGGGAAAAGTTTGGAAGTTTATATGAAGGCTGCTGTTGGCGTGACACCTGATCGTCCGATTTTGATTGACCGTTTCTTACATCATGCTGTGGAATGTGAAGCAGATGCTATTAGTGATGGAGAGAATGTTTTTGTACCAGCAGTTATGGAACATATCGAGCTAGCAGGTATTCACTCTGGAGATTCAGCATGTATTTTACCTTCTTTAAATATTTCACAGGAAAATGTAGAACGAATAAAAGATTATACCAAACGCATTGCCAAAGAAATGAACGTACGTGGTTTAATGAATATGCAATATGCCATAGAGGATAATAAGGTTTATGTATTAGAGGCCAACCCACGTGCTTCACGTACGGTGCCTCTTGTATCTAAGGTTTGTAACATTCAAATGGTCAAATTAGCCACTCAGATTATTACAAGTGAGCTTACCCATACCCCTTCACCTGTTCCAACTTTAAAGGAAAAAACCTTTAAGCATCATGGTGTAAAGGAAGCGGTATTCCCCTTTAATATGTTCCAAGAGGTAGATCCTTTATTAGGACCAGAAATGCGTTCAACAGGGGAAGTATTAGGTATTTCTGATCATTTTGGAGAGGCTTATTATAAAGCACAAGAAGCCACTCAAACGAAGATCGCCCTTGAGGGAACAGTCCTTATTAGTGTCAACGACCATGATAAGGAAGAAGTTGTAGAAATTGCAAGAGGCTTTAGTGAATGTGGCTTTAACATTATAGCCACAAGAGGTACAGCCGATCTTTTAAATAGTCAAGGTATTCCAGCTAAAAAGACCTTTAAGCTGAAGCAAGGTCGCCCTAATATTTTAGATGCTATTACCAATAATGAGGTCAATATTGTCATTAATACACCCAATGATAAAGTAGGGGCAGATGATGACAGCTATATTCGTAAAGCAGCTATTCGCAAGAGAGTTTTCTACGTTACAACCATGGCAGGTGCCCGTGCTACTTTAGAAGGCATTAAGGCTATAAAGAATGGAAGAGGTATAAGCATTAAATCTCTCCAAGAATTCCATCAAGAGATTGAATAATCTTCTAATAATGTAACTAAACCAGGCATTTCACTCCTAAAAAGAAGGGGTGGGGTGCCTTTTATAAATAAATAGAACATAAGGTAAAATATATTAAATTATGTTATAATAAATTGCAAAGCTTGAAATATAAAGAATAATCAAGGACAAATTTATAAGAGCTAATAATCAAGAAAGAGGAGAACAGGTTGAGGAAACTGGTATTAATAAGTCTGGATGC
>JAEYNQ010000070.1 GCA_023412455.1 Bacillota bacterium | reverse complement strand
TCATTCGAACAGAGGAAGACAGTGGCACACTCCTCCTCATTGACGACCGCTTCACTACCTCCTTCTACAGAAACCTCTTCCCTCCCGAATGGCACCCCTATCATATCGTAGATCAACGTACACTACCTGAGGTCCTTTCAACATCCGAAAAAGCCATTCACTAAGTAATAGGATCTAAAGCTTATAGGGATAAAAAATAAGGCATTGGGGAGGGCCGCTAAGAAAGGAGAGAGCTCTCTCCTTTCTTAGCTAGGTTTCGGTACTTTTTACTGGCTGTATCGACTGTTTATGCTTTCATTATTTAAAGATATTTATCTATACTTAAAGATATTTATCTATACTTAAAAATACTTATCTATGGTATAGATTTAACTGCCTTAAGAGTATAGGAAGTTGGGTATATAACTACTAAGCAAATATATAGTTTTAGGGTAACTAAAACTTACATAACATAATAGGGGGTATGGATATGGACTTTATAAAGGCTGATTCTACATATACTAGAGAGCTAAGAAATATGGCACATTCATCAGAAGCTTATTGGGGTTATGAACAATCCTTTATGGCTATTTTTGATAGGGTATTTAATATAACAGATGATTTTATTAAAAATAACCCCGTATACATAGGGGTGGATAACGATAACATTCTTTGCTTTTGGGGGGCAATATGTAAGGGAGATACGTGTGAATTAGAGTATTTCTATGTTTCGCCTCAGCAAATTAACAAAGGTCTAGGAAAAGTCATGTGGAAAAATTTTATATCTTGGTGCTCTACAAACCAAATAAAGCAAATTTCATTTGTGACAAGCGAAGAAGCCATTGGATTCTATGAAAAAATGGGAGCTCTATTAGTTGGGAAAGCATTCTCTTCTATAGACAATCGTCCTATTCCCAAGTTTGAATTACAATTATAGATATACTACTAAGAATAACTAATTGCTAATCATGTATAATAAACCAATAAATAGTTATTAAATAAAGCAATAAGGTTTCCCAAGGGAAGCCCTATTGCTTTATTGCTTATCAGCACAATCACTGTTTTTATTCTTTACTCTTTTCTTCTTTATTCTCCTATTCTTTCTCTTTTTCCATCATTCTGCTAGGATAAAGAATAAGCCTTAGAGAAAGTCTAGCCAAAGGGGGGAGGGAGATGCATAAAACAGTAGCTGAAGCACCTCCCTCCCCCCTTTGGCAGATCTCCCCAGCACCTCCTTCTTTATCCTACTGAATCACCCCTGTATTTTGGATTGTGGCATAAGCCTCCACTCTAAGAGGGAAGTTCTTGTAGCCTTCTTTTTCCCATAGAGGCTTATAAGCTCTCCACCTTTGAGGCTCCTTCCTATACATCTCTAAGCCAATATTCAGAAAGTCTACATTGAGGGCCTTAGATACTCTTATGGTCTCTAAAACTTGATTTTGTATCTCCGCTTCAAGTAATCCTTTAACCACTTGAAGCTCCTTTTGGGTAAGTTGGCCTTGCTTCACTCCCGGCAAATATTCTGTAATATCTCCTATGGTATGAATCCTAATAAGTCCCTCTTTATTATCAAAGCTTATTTTGCTCTTTTCATTCTTTACAGTGTAAGTAAGAGGTATCCCTTTAAAATCAACCACTACTGGCACCTGTTTAATCTTACCTTCTACAAAAAGCTGGCCTCTCACTACCTCCTGATCCAAATAATCTACAAGACTATAATCCTTAATAAGCGCCGCTCCTTTTATCTGCAAAGCATCCTCGGCATTTTTAGTAATAATAGGAAGGGTAGTAATGCCCGTATCATTTAATTCTTTGACGACACTCCCCAGCATTTGACCTTTGGCATAGCTTGTAGGACGCTCTCTATTATTAAAATACTTCATAACATACATCCCAACTAAAGGATTCTGAGGGTTTTCTCCTTTTGTAAGTTCCCCTGCTTCTCCGTAGGTTACCAAAAGCCGGGTGCTACGACTAATGGACATGTCCCTAAGCAGGGCTTCTAGGGCTCCTTTAAAAAGCTTTTCGTCCTTTATAAATTCTTCTCCTAATAGGAGGGCTTTTGTATGGCTGAAGCTGACTGTATTTTGTGTCTTGGTTTCAATCTCATCAATGCTAGTAGCTATGGACACAGATTCTGTCGTCATATTGGTCTTAACATTCTCCGATAAACTATCCTCACCTGATAGCTTTTGCATATCTGGCACACAATAAGTGATCTTATAAGCTTTTTGCTTGTTAATAGGACGAGAGAGATCTACCTTTCTATTTTTATCTAATGCAAGCTCTAAGACAACATGCCGTTCATTGAGCTCTACACTATCCCAACAACCTGTTAGCAAAAAGGGAACTAACAGCAAAGTACTTAGTTTTAATAGCCTTCCCTTATTCATGCCTTTCACCTACCTTCTTCACCTTAGCGATAATCAGTAGTATAAGAGGAATAAGTAGCAAAAACCATATGCCTACATAATACTGCAAGTTTCTATAATAGTTATAGACTTGCGTTAAATTTCTAGGGAGCATGGCCACTATATAAATGATAGGAATAATCGGTAATACAAATACATTTTCTCTTTTGAATTGAAAAAGCCTACCTCCTATAAGGGATAGTGTATAAATCCCTGAGCTCACATACATAAAAATACTAAATACCCAGCAGGTCATCATAAGAACCTGTTGGTTTTCTACAAAGCTCCCTAAGAACTGAACACTTTGCATCAAGGTGAGTACAGGCCAAATTTGCTTTTGACTCTCTACTACCCCTATCCCTACAAAAGTAAGCAATGTGACAAGTACTTCAATGCCACTTACTATAACAATGGCAATAAGCGTGGCGCGCTTACCTTTTTCTGGCTGATCCATTAACCCTGTCAGCATCAGCATAAACTCAATAGGCATAAATGATAAGCTAATCAAAAAGGCACCCTTCCCTATCTGTAAAGGCTGTGCCTCAAAAAAAGGCATAAGCTGTTTATAGTCGGCTTTGGCGGCAATAAAAAGAAGGACAATAGCCAAAGGAACAAAGATAAAATAAATGAGGATCTCTGCCATACGAGCAGTGGCTTCTATTCCTGACTTGACCAGGTATGAAATCGTCAGGAGCATGGCCAAAAGAATAACGGGGAGGGGGGTCTTAGGCAACATGACTCTAGAAATCATCTCTCCAAACATCCTGAGTTCAAGTCCTGCTCCCACTAGTAGCTTTAAGGCAAATAAAACAATGAGACTATAAGCTATCCCTTTAGGTACGATCTTAGGTGCGAACTCCACAAAGGTCTCCCCCCTAAATCGGGTCGTTAGTCCCAGAATAGTATAAACATAGGCCATCCCAAATAGGAGGGCTATAATGGGAAGTATATACCCATCCCTTCCTGCTATTTGTGAGGCTATTCTTGGCAGTAATAAAATCCCTGTGTTGAACATTTGCAGAATGAGCAGAATCTTCACCTGCCTGACAGAAATCTTTCCATTATGTGAAAACATCTACTCACCTCTTTCTGAGTCATCATTGGGATTAGTAGGGCCGTTATTGGTTAGGGCACTATTGGAGCCTGGTGCTATATCTTGTTGCTGACGGTCACTCTTTAACCGCAACCTTATTCTTTGATTACTTCTAGCAAAGATGGGTCTCTTGGTTTGCATAAAGATTGGAAAACGTACAAGGGTATCCTTTAAATCATTAAAATTATTTTGATCCATGGTGTTATAAGGTGCTAAATAAGGGACCTTAAAACTTTCTAAAGAAGACAAATGTACCAGGGTAATGAGTATCGCTAACAAAAAACCATACAAGCCTAAAAAGGCTGAGAGAGCAATAAATAAATAGCGAATCAGTCTAAAGGCTGATGTCAAGCTATAGTCAGGAATAGCAAAGGTACAAATAGCCGTAAAAGAAATAATGATAATAATCATAGGACTTATAATATTGGCATCTACTGCTGCTTGGCCAATAACAATACCTCCTACCAAACCAATGACATGACCTATGGCCCCTGGTATCCGAATACCTGCCTCCCTAAAGAGCTCAAAGGTCAGCTCCATAATCAAAATCTCTACTACCGTTGAAAAGGTAATCCCCTCTCTTGAGGCTGCTATAGAAATAGCAAAGGGTGTAGGTAGCATTTCTGGTTGGAAGTTAAGAAGAGCAATATAGAGTCCTGGCATAGCAAAGGCTAAAAAGGAGACTACATAACGGAGGATACGTGTAAAGCTCATAATCTGCCAACGTTGATAATAATCCTCTGAAGCTTGATAAAAAGCATTGAGGGTAGTAGGCACAATGAGTACAAAGGGGGAATTATCTACCACAATAGCAATCTTTCCCTCCAGTAAGCTAGAGGCCACTTTATCTGGTCGTTCTGTTGCCTGTGTCTGAGGGAAAGGGCTTTTCCAGCTATCTTCAATAAGTTGCTCAATATAGCCACTATCAAAAATGGCATCCATCTCATATTTATTGAGCCGCCTCATAAGCTCTTCTAAAAGCTCTGGCTTCACAATATCCTCCATATACACAATGGCAATATCTGTACGACTACGCATCCCATAGCTCATCATCTTTATCTTCAGCTTAGTATCTCGAATACGTCTTCTAATCAAAACTGTATTAAAACGGATGGTCTCTGAAAAAGCATCTCTTGGCCCTCTTACTACATTTTCATTGGAGGGTTCACTAATGCTTCTGGCTGGCCAACCACGGTTAGCTAGAATAAGCCCTTTGGTACTTCCTCCTACAAATATCGCACTATCTCCCGATAGGACAGCATTGACCATAGCATCAAAAGAAGTGGTTTCTTTGATATCAAAGGTAGCTGAAAAGTGCTGTATAATCCACTCTGTAGGGGTCTCATCTTTCTTTTCTGTACTACTTTGTAGATTTTTATAGTCAATAATGCGTCCTAAAAAGAAATCTTCTAGGATATCCCTATTAACCATGCCATCAATATAAACGCCATAAATTTTAAAGGGAAAGTCCTTACCAATGTTGACTTCCCTTTTTACCACATCCATACAGTTCTTAAAGAGTGCTTCTATGTTTTGGATATTTTTCCCTAAATCCCAAGATATTTGTAGGGTAATCTTATTATTCTTATCATGAAAATTGTCTTCATCACTTATTTCCTGCTTCTTCGTCTCTTTTGCCATATCTCTCCTCCATTATCTTAAATCCACAGAATAACAAAGCCTATTGCTGCCATAAGAATATAAAACCACCCTGCCCATCTTAGAAATTTTCCTTCTCTTATAAGATGATTGACTTGTATTAAATTTTTACTCTGAACCAAAATAAAATAAAGGCCTAAAGCAAACATGATAATAATGATATAGATAGAAAAAATATCTTTTAGTATCTCTATGAGCATTTTGTATCTCTCCTTAAAGCTTTGCTTATATACCCATTATTTGTATTTTGGCAAAAAATATACAGGGACCATTAGTTATTCCAATGTTTGCATCCAAACATTAAAATAGCCCATACTCCCTGTACTTAAAGCACATTATATCCTATTGTATTGTTACTTTATTACCTACTTCAGCCACTACTCCTTTTTTCTTATTAGGCCTCTCCCGTTTATAGATACGGGTTACCTTAGAAAGCTTTCGCATTAAAGGAGGTGTTAAAGCATCTTTTTTCATGCGCCATTTCCAATTCCCTCCTAAAGTAGAAGGGAGATTCATTCGCGCTTCATTACCAAGTCCTAATAAGTCTTGCATAGGTGCTATAGCTACAGCCGCTGGGCTCCCCCAAGCTCCTCGAATAAAACCCCAATTATAGCCTTCTTTTTTAGATAAATGTAAATAGTTCTTGGCATACTGAACATTTTCTTTCATTCCTGTGGTTTCAATAAAACCTAAGATTGTATCGTTGTCATGGGTGCCTGTATAGACAATGCAATTTTTACCATAATTATGAGGTAAGTAATCACTTTCTTCACGTGTATCAAAGGCAAATTGTAAGACCTTCATCCCTGGATACCCCGTATGATTTCTGAAATCAATCACTTCTTTGGTCAGGTATCCTAAATCTTCCGCTATAATGTTAAGGTCTCCCAGTTCCTTTTGAATCCCTTCAAAAAGCTTTAATCCAGGGCCTTTCACCCATTTACCCTTTTCAGCTGTTTCTTCACCAAAAGGAATCTCCCAATAAGCTTCAAAGCCTCTAAAATGGTCAATGCGAAGAACATCATATATTTTTAAGCTTGCCTCTATACGATTAATCCACCACTTATAGCCTGTCTTTTCTAAGTATTCCCAGTCATAAATAGGATTTCCCCATAGTTGCCCTGTAGCAGAAAAAGCATCTGGTGGACATCCGGCTACTACGGTAGGGTTTTTATCTTTATCTAATCTAAAGTTCTCACCATTTGCCCATGTATCACTACTATCTGCAGCGACATAGATGGGAAGATCCCCAATGATTTTTATACCTAACTTATTCACATAGGTTTTCAGTGCAAACCACTGTTTAAAAAACACATATTGAATAAAAATCCAGTAATCCACTTCTTCTTTTAATGATTCTCTATAATGTTTTAATGCTTGAGGCTTCCTTAGCTTAATATCTAAGTCCCATTCTTGCCAACTGATTAAATGCATCTTTGTCTTTATAGCCATATAAAGGGCATAATCCTCTACCCAAGCTTCATTTTCTTCTTTAAAAATTTCTATATCTTTTCTTAACTTCTCTTTTCCACAGGCATATGCCTTACGTAAAATCTTAAGCTTTTCTTCAGCTAACCTTATATAATCCACTTCTTCTTCATTGTCCCCAAAATCTATGTCCTGAAAATCGTCCATCTCTAGTAACCCATCTTGCACGAGCAATTTAAAGTCTATAAAATAAGGATTTCCTGCATAGGCTGAAAAAGCTTGATAAGGAGAATCTCCATACCCTGTGTGTCCTAAGGGAAGAATCTGCCAATAAGTTTGACCTGTTTTACTCAAAAAATCAGCAAAACGATAGGCCTCCGTACCGAAGGTTCCTATCCCATAATCTTCAGGTAGAGAGGAAATATGCATTAATACCCCACTGGCTCTATCCATTTTGTGCACCTCTTTGCATTATATTGCCTTTGTACTATTCCCCTCCACTAACTCCACATCCAGCACAACCTGCTGGTTCTTCGTCTCTCCATTCATAAGCCCTAAAAGAAGCTCTACACTTATTCGAGACATCTCATCCTTAGGTTGCTTTATAGTTGTAATAGTTGGTTCATAATACTTTGCCACATCCATTCCATCAAAACCCATAATGGAAATATCTGTTCCTATACGTAGGCCTAAGTCAGCAACAGCCTTAGCGGCACCCATAGCCATCATATCTGATATGGCAAACAACGCTGTTATATCTTTATGCTGACTCAAGAAATTCTTTGTCACATTATAAGCTGTTTCCACATCATATTCACCATATAGGACATTTTCATCCTTTAATGGGATATTATTATCCCATAGTGCTTTCTTATAACCTTTATAACGTAATTGTCCAATTCCATAATCATACTCCTCACCCAATAAGAGCATAATATGGCGATGTCCATTACGAATGAGGTAGCTGGTTGCCTCATAAGCTGCTTCATCATTGGCAATACTTATGGTTGAAAAAGTAGTATAATTTTTCTGATCTTGAATACTTACTGAAAGTAAAACAACAGCTGCCTCTATACTTTCTAAGCTTTCTTCTTTAATATCTAAGAAGTTTCCCCCTAAACAAATAACCCCTTGAAGTTTCTTCTCTTTAATAAATCCAATTAATGTATCTAAATCATTGCTATGATCATGATGATGTAAAATCATGGTATATCCTGCTGCTTCTACCCTTGTACTGATATCCTTTAACATAGCAGAAAAGAAGGGGTTAAATACACCCTTTACCAGGACACCTACATTTTTGGTGTTAGTCTGTTTTAATATTCTGGCACTATTGTTTGGAACATAACTATATTCTTTTATTATATTTAAAACTTTTTCTCGTGTTTCAGCCTTCACATCTGGATGGTTATTAAGTACCCTTGAAACCGTACTCACTCCAACTCCTGAAAGTCTAGCTATATCTGTAATAGTCATATGTTCCCTCCTCATACAACTGTGCTAAAATAATGTCATCAGCTTTAATTTTATTCTTCCTTGTGTTTAATGTCAATTAATTGTGTTATATTTTTAAAAATTCTGTATTTTTAATATGGTTTATATACCTCTCTCTGTTATTTACTTAATAGAGCCCTGCATAACACCTTTAATAATATACTTTTGCATAGCTAAGTAAAAGATAACGATAGGAAGCATCGCCAAAACCAATCCTGCTAAACCAAGATCCCATCTTTTTGCAAACTGTCCAAAGAAATAAAACATT
Source organism: Bacillota bacterium (assembly GCA_023412455.1). GTDB lineage: Bacteria > Bacillota > Clostridia > Lachnospirales > Cellulosilyticaceae > Sporanaerobium. Next base: position 3,089 of record JAEYNQ010000070.1, on the reverse strand, counting down.
TTAAGAGGAATAGTCTGCCACTCTTTTCGATTGATTGTAAGCTGTGGTAAAAGGAAGTCGTTCCAAATCCACATCGCTTGTAGGATAGAAACAGTCACACTAATAGGTTTTAATAATGGCAAAACAACACGCCAGAAGGTGGCAAATTTACCACAGCCATCTATAATCGCAGCTTCTTCTATCTCTACTGGTACACTCTTTATAAAACCATGATAAAGCATAATGGTAAGTGGTGCCCCAAAGCCTAAATACATAAATATAATACCTGCTGGATTTAAAAGCTTTAATTGACCCATGATGCGTACTAAGGGAAGCATAACCGATTGGAAAGGAATAAGCATAGCTGTTGAAAACATCATAAAGATAAATGTACTCAGCTTTGTTTTTGTCCTTACCAGCATCCATGCTGCCATAGACCCAAAAATTAATAACAAAAGGACTGAAATAACCGTGATATAAAGAGAATTGGTAAAGCTTGAAATATAATTTAACTTTTTGAATGCTTCAGGATAATTTCCTAGTGTAAAATACTGTCCTGGGAATCCTAAGACATCTAATAAGAAACCTTTTTGTGTCTTTATAGAGTTAATAAGCACAATATAGAAAGGGAGCAAAAAGATAATGGCTGAAAAAAGGGCTATAATAACTAATAGTATTTTGTTTGATTTTTTTTGGACCATTACATTTCAACCTCCTTCTTTTTACTAAAATACATTTGAGTTAACGCCACACCCGCTAAAACAATAAGGAAAATAACGGCCTTAGCTTGAGCTAAACCAAGCTTATTGAATTTAAAGGCTGTGTTATAAATATTCATAGCGATCATTTCTGTTGAGCCTCCAGGCCCACCACCCGTTAAGGAAAGATTTTGATCATATAATTTAAAGGAATTGGATAAAGTCAAGAAGATTCCCACTGTAAAGGCTGGCGCTACAAGTGGAATGGTAATACTTTTAAGCACTTGCCATTTATTAGCTCCATCAATTGCCGCAGCCTCTATGACACTGTCTGGTATATTCTGAAGCCCAGATATGTAAATAATCATCATATAACCTGCCATCTGCCAGGTCATTAAAATGATAAGTCCCCAGAAGCCTGTGGTTGAATCAGAAAGCCATCCTTGTAACCATTCAATCCCTAGTTTTGACCCTAAGGCATCAAAGGCTTTTGTAAAGATAAATTGCCATATAAATCCTAATATTAATCCACCAATTAAGTTTGGAATAAAAAATGCACCACGTAATACATTACTGCCTTTGATTCCAGATGTTACAAGAAGTGCTAATAAAAAGCCAACGAGGTTGATACTAATAATAGCCGTTATTGCAAACCTGGCAGTGAACCAAAAGGCTTTATAAAAATCTTTGTCTAAAAGTACGGACTTGTAGTTGTCGAGTCCCACCATATTCATTCCACCTGTAATACCATTCCAAGAAGTAAAAGAATAAAATATTCCCATAAACGTTGGGATAACCTGTACTACTAAAAAAGCAAATAAAATGGGACTAATAAACACCCAAAACCATAACTTGGAACCTTTTTTCATCATTTCACCACCTTTATTTTAATAGAGTGCATAGAGCTAAGGCCCTATGCACTTCTTAAGTTTAACATTATTTAAAATTTATTGTCTAGACTCTTTCCATGCATCTTGAGACGCTTTAATGGCTTCATCCCAACTTGATTCGCCACCGATGTATTTTTGAAGGTTTACACCAAGTACTTGTTCACCCCAAGATGTTGGGTAACCCATAAATACCCAAGGAGTTGTTTTACCTGCTGCTTGATATTCCATGATGGCTTTACCAAGAGCATCTTGTGCTGGGTAGTTGTCATAACCTGTGAATGGAGGAACAAAGAAGAATTTGTTAACGATAATGTCTTTACCTTCTTCAGATGTATAGAGCCAGTTTAAGAAATCTTTAGCTGCTTGTTTTTCAGCATCTGATTTTTGGCTGTTAACTGCCCAGTACATAGGTACACCTAAAGGAATACTATCACCAGGTACTGGAAGGAAGCCTAATTTATCAGCTACAGCTGGGTCAACATTTTTAACACCACCGTAAATCCAGTTCCCTTGTTGTACAGCAGCTACTCTTTCAAGAGCAATACCTTGGTCTACTTGTGTTGCGTAGTCAACAGCATTTGCTTTAGCAGGTGTTGCTGCATTTGGAGAGTATTTAATCATCATATCCATATATGTTTTATAATCAGCACTCTTTGTGAAGTTCACTTCTTTTGCTTTGAATGCATCCATACCTGTTGCAAACTCTTGATTTAAGAAAAGGTTAGAAGCATGTAAGCCCATTACCCAAAGTTCTTTAGCTGGCATTTCAACAACTGCTTCTAAGTTTGGATATTTATCTTTTAATTCACCAGATTTAATTTTTGCATCTAATGCTGCAAAAGCTGCATCCATAGAAGCTAAATCTTTAATAGAAGTTACATCTACACCTGCTGTTTCAAAAATTTCTTTGTTATAAGCAAGTCCATAGCCCTCTACTGCAAATGGCATACCATAAATTTTCCCATCTTCAGTAACAGCACCTAAGGTTGTTCCTGCTGTACTTACCCATGGTTGGTCACTTAAATCTTCAAGGTATTCTTTCCAGTCTGTAACATCTTGTGGACCACCAACGTTGAAAATAGTAGGTTCTTGACCTGATTGGAATAAAGCTCTTTGCGCTGCACCGTAGTCATCACCACCACCAACTGTTTGAAGGTTAATCGTTACATTTGGATTATTAGAAGTATAAAGATCAATAGCCTTTTGAAGCTCTTCAGCAATTTCTACTTTGAATTGGAAGATATCAACGGTTACTGGCTCTGCTTTTGCTTCCTCTTTTGTTTCTTCCTTAGCTTCTTCTTTTGATGACCCTGCAGCTGGAGTTGTAGCTGGTGCTTCAGTTTTTCCACCACAGCCTACCATACTTACAGCCATTGTAGTTACCATTGTAGCTGTTAAAAATGATTTCATTGCCTTGCTTAATTTCATTAGAAAGTCCCCCTTTTTTTAACATGTTTAATTATTATTTTGTAATGCCATTAAATCAACTGGTCATTTTGACTATTTGATTTAACATTTTACT
>JAEYNQ010000007.1 GCA_023412455.1 Bacillota bacterium | reverse complement strand
AGCTGCTGCAACTGTAAAAGCCACTAACACTGGCATTTTATAAAAATCTCCTGTTACGATACCTGTTCCCACAAATAAAATCAAGAAAACCCCTAAAGGCAATAATGCTAAAGAATTCCCTTTTATTTCCTCTTTTTTCATACCTTTCTCCTTCTTTATTTTATAGATTTTTTCTTTGGTTATTATGCTCTATGTTAACGAATAAGACATTATTTGTCAATTTGTGACGTCTTTTTTAATTTATTTCCTTAACCAACCCGTAAGACAAGCTTCTAAATCGCTGTAAACCTGCTGCCGATCTATTTCATTGAGCACTTCATGTCTATCCCCCTCATACAGCTTCAAAGTAATATCCTTTACTCCTAACTTTTTATAAGCATTGTAAACAGCTTTAGGCCCTTTCCCATAGTCTCCTACGGGGTCTTCGACACCTGCTATTATATGGATAGGGAGCTCTCTAGGAATACGGTGGATATGTTTTGGCTTTTCTATAAAAACTAAGGTGTCGAGCAATGTTTCCATACCATTTATGGTAAATATAAAGTTACAAGCAGGCTGATTTATATAGTCCTTTACAATATCTTCGTCCTTTGTAAGCCACTGCTTTCCACTTTTTTCTTTTCCAAAACGCTTGTTGTAGGCACTAAACATCAAATCAGACAAAAAATGACTGCGATAGTACTCTCCTTTTAAGGCTTTAATGAGGACTGTTATCATCTTGGCTAAACCTAACATAGGAAGTGACTTCTTACCCGTTCCCATAATAATCGCCCCATCTATTTCTTTACCATAAGTCATTATATAGCGTCGCATGATAAAAGAACCCATGCTATGTCCCAATACATAGTAAGGTATGTCCGAATACTTCTTCTTCATTAAGCACGTTAGTCCATAAACATCCTCTACTACCACTTGACTTCCTGCCTTTTTTGAAAAATAACCCCATTCTTCTGGTCCATGTACAGATTGTCCGTGCCCTAAATGATCCTGTCCTACCACTATAAAGCCTCTTTCTGCTAAATACGTGGCAAACTCATCATATCGTTTTATATGCTCTGTCATCCCATGAGAAATTTGAAGGACTGCTTTTGGTGAAATTTTGGCTGGTTGCCATAAAAGCGTATGTAAATCATGCTTTTCATCTTTTGAAGGATAAAAAAATTCTTCTTTTAAAATCATTATATTTCCCCCCTAGCCACAATGCTCTTTGTTCTTTTCATTATACCTTCCTTACTTTATTTTATAACAAAAAGGGTGCTGTAAAAACCATAGGTTTACAACAATCCCTTTTATTTTATCACTATAGAACTTAGGGTGAAAAGCTTTTTCATTAATAATGGATAAGCTATTTACTTAAAAAAATGGCCAGTTCTTCTACTGTATTAACGATATAATCTGCACCTGCAACCACTAATTCATTAGGCTCTGCATAACCAAACTGTACTCCCATTGAGTGAATGCCACATTTTTTAGCCCCAAGTATATCGTGTTTACGGTCCCCTATCATCAGAACGCGTTGCTTCTGCTCTTCTGATAGTCCTAGCCGCTTAAATACTTCTTGTATCACCTCTGACTTCTCAGTTCTTGTACCATCCATTTCACTTCCCACTACTTCCTTAAAATAAGTGAGTAGTTCATATTTCTCTAATATCTTTTTAGCAAAAATCTCAGGTTTGGAAGTGGCTACAGCTAAGCACTTTCCTGATGCTTCAAGTTGCTGAAGCATCTCCTTTATCCCATCAAAAACCCTGTTTTCATATAAACCAATGGTTTCAAAACGTTCTCTATATTTTTGGACAGCCCTATTCGCCTGATCTTTGTCAAAGCCGTAATAAACCCTAAAAGACTCATGAAGAGGAGGGCCTATAAAGCATACGAGACGATCTCTGTTTTCTTCATCTATTTGAAAAGACTTCAAAGCGTACTGTACACATTTTGTTATCCCTTCTTTGGGATCGGTTAGTGTGCCATCAAGATCAAACAATAATGTATCATACATAGGTAAACTCCTTATTTTGTATTTATTTTTTGTTTATCTTCTGCTTTTATTACAATTCACTAATTACTAAAACATCCTTTTCTTTGATCAAGGTGCTTCCATTAGGAATAATGACTCGACCTTCTCGCTTAATAACAAGGATTAATCTTTCTACCCCAAGAGTTATTTCTGAAATTCGCCTTCCTAGCCAAGCATTATCTTTGTCAACCTTTATTTCACTTAAACGGACTCCTACCTCTTCTTCAATAGAAAGCGCACTGAGTATAATCACGTCACCTTCTAGAATAGTGGTATGTCCCTTAGGGATAATACGCTCATTTTCCCTTAAGATTAATACTAATAAAATATCAGGAATTAAAGAAATATCTCCTATCTTTTTCCCTATCCATGAATGATTAGGCGAAATAGGAAGCTTGATAAACTGTATAGGCATTTCCTCTGAATAGTCACTAAAGGTCTTCATAACGTTGCTTTCATCATCAATCATGTGGAGCTTTTTTGCCATAAAAGGAATGAGCGAGCCTTGTAAGCTAATAGAAAATAAGACAATAAAGAAAACTATATGGAAAATATCGTTCTTCATATATATCGGACTAACGACTGCCATAATAGCAAATACAATGGATGCAGCACCTCGTAACCCTGCCCAAGAAATAAGGAGCTTCTGATGGAATGTACATTTAAAGGGTGCTAAAAGCCCAAATATAGCTAAAGGACGGGCCACAAAAGTTAAAAATAGCGCAATGGCTAAAGAAGGAAGAAGGATGGTTGGAAGTTGTGATGGAAAAGCTAAAAGACCTAACAGGAAGAAAATAAGCATCTGCATGAGTCCTGTAATCCCATCAAAAAAGTGAACAAGGGCTTTTTTATTAGGGATTGCTTTATTTCCTAAAATAATTCCTAAAATATAAGCGCTTAAATAACCATTTCCCTCAACGATTGCTGCTAAGGCATAAGCTACAAGAGCCATGCCAAATACAAAAATAGCATCAAACCCATCTTTAGAAAGTCGAACACGGTTTAAAATCCATGTGGCAACTACTGCTAAGATACAGCCTATAAGTACACCATAAGCAATTTGTGCAAAAATCATATAGACCAGCTTACCACCACTAAAGTTGCCACTCATAATGGCTAAGACAATAACTGTCAACATATACGAGCAAGGGTCATTACTTCCACTTTCTACTTCCAGTATAGGTGCTGTATGATCTTTTAAATTAAGGCGCTTAGAACGTAATATAGAAAAAACGGATGCAGCATCAGTGGAGCTAATGACTGAACCAATTAACATACTCTCAAGAAACTCAAAACCCAAAACAAAATAACAAAATACTCCTGTTATAGCTGCTGTAACCATAACTCCAAATGTAGAAAGGATGGTGGATTTAACAGCAATGGATTTTGCTGCGCTCCAATTGGTTCCAAATCCTCCATAAAACATAATAAAAATCAAAGCTATGGAACATACCTTCTCAGCTACGTCATAATTCTCAAAAGGAATTTTTACCAAACCATCTGAGCCAAATAGCATGCCTAAGACAATAAAAAAGAGTAGCATTGGCATCCCTAATCGACTGGACATTTTCTTTAGTACAACACACAGTAACATAATGGTTGCCACCATTAAAATATATTCTGCCATTTTAACCCCCTTTATTAAAAATAAATTTCTCCTCACTCTCTTTCTGTAAAACTCTCTCGCAGCTTCTATAACTCTTTTATTATAGCAAATATTTCCTCATAAAAGAACTCCCAAGCTAGTTGTTTACATCACTTGAGAGTTTTAACCCTTTTCATTTGGGTTGGGTTTGTCCTTATTGCATACTCCATTTTTTACACTGTTCGATTCGTTTTCCATTATCTCCTTGGTTCTCACCATAGGCAAACTGATTAAGAAGGGTACAGCTGAACGTGTCACAGGTACCGCAATGCTCATTTTGCTTACCTTCACAACACGTTTTTACAGGGCAGCTTTCTCCCCAAAAAGGCTTTTCAATGGCTGTACAGCCCTTGCAGCCCATTTCTTCCTTATACTCACACTCACTACATAAAATGCCACATCGTGATTCAATCATTTGGATTCCCCCTTTTTTGCCTAGTATACTCCCTTAAACACGTCAACAGCGTGTCATGTTTATAAATATTTTTTTGTATACCTTCGGCTTGCCTTTTTATCTCTTGACGAAGCTCCTCTGGCCTGATCACTTCTACTTGATCCCAAAACTTAAAAGCCACTGTAATAAGTATTGCCTGTTGGTAAAATCCCTTTCAAAAAGAAGGGTGCCGTCCTCTTGCTTTGACAAACTGTCTATACCATATTCATCTATGACTCTATACTGGACACTTTTTTCAAATTGAGCCACAAGAAAAATGTCGTCCTTGAAATAAGCCTCTAGTTGCTCCTCCACTTGTGGCAAAGCTCTCCGTTCAAACGGCTCCTCCTCTATCTTTATTTGCCCCATGCGATTGAGTTTAAACATTCTAAAATCTTGCTTCTCCCTGCAATAGCCATACAAATACCAGGAAGACCACTTAAATAAAAGGAGATAGGGCTCTACTCTTCTCTTCACTTCCCCCTTGCTATAATAATATTCTAGCTCCACTAACTGCCTCTCCTCTATAGCGTGCTGAAGCCCCTCTATTTTAAGGGATAAGCTATCTCTATAGAAGGAAGAAAGGTCTATTATCATGTTATCTTGGACGCTATAAACCCCACTTTCTTCTCCTTGTAATTTCTCCATAAGTTGTGTATATTGGGAGGTTCTAGCAATACTGCTTAAGCCCTTTAATCCAGTGACAATAGCGTTTAATTCCTTCGTTGTAAAAATGGTTTTATCTATTTTATACCCTTCTGCTAGGGCTATACCCCCATTGGCCCCTGTAATGTCACAACAGGTATTCCTGCCTTACAAATGGCTTCAATATCTCTATTAATCGTTCGTCTTGACACTTCAAACTTCTCAGCAAGGTAAGGGGCTGTTACCTTATCTTGTTGCAAAAGTACTGTTAAAATCCCTATTAACCGATCAATTTTAATGGTTATTCCCCCTAAAAAAAGGACTCCCTATCAAGTCCTTTTTATATTCTTTTATTCATGGTACAAGCTCTTCTTGGTGAAGTCAAGACTTTGCATCTCTTTTAAATCATGTCCCGCAATAGGTTTTATAACCACAGCTGGTAGGGGGTGGCAGCTCTTTACTGTCTTCTAAATCCTTGCTGTAATCATAGGGGCTTTGAAGGGTTTCTATAAGCTGTCTTAACAAATGCTTATCCCCTTCATTAACAGCTGCTTCTAGTGCTGCTTCGACTTTATGATTTCTTGGAATCACTCTCGGATTGGACTGCTGCATTAACTTCTGAATGCTTTCAGGAGATTCCTTTTGTTCCCTTTGACGGCTTTGCCACTTATTTTCCCATTTCTTAAAATCTTCTTTTTCAAAGATGTTCCCTTGTGTTCTATCTCCTAGGGTCAATGCTACAAAGGTATAGGTGTAATCTGCTTTATATTTTTCCATAAGCTTTAAAAGCTCTGCTATTAAATCTTCATCTCCCTCTTTTTCTTCAAATAAACCTAACTTCCGTCTCATTCCCTCTTGATAGTGGGCTTTGTAAAGCACTGAAAACTGAGAGATCACTGCTTGAGCTAATTCCACAGCTTTTCCCTTGGAAGGGGCTATAAGAGGAAGAAGGGTTTCTGCAAAGCGTGCTAGATTCCATCCCCCTATAAGGGGCTGATTACCATAAGCATACCGTCCCTGTTCATCAATGGAGCTAAAAACAGTCTGAGGATTGTACGAATCCATAAAAGCACAGGGACCATAATCGATGGTTTCTCCACTTATACTCATATTGTCTGTATTCATGACGCCATGAATAAATCCCACCAGCTGCCACTGAGCAATCAGTGCAGCCTGTCGTTCTGCCACTTGCTTCAATAAAGCTAAATAAGGATTTTCTTCTTCTACCGTAAAATGCCTGAGCAAGGTGTAGTCGGCTAAAGCCCTAAGGTCCTCTAAGCTTCCCCATTTAGCCGCATATTGAAAAGTTCCTACACGCAGATGACTCTTTGCTAGGCGTGTCAGAATGGCTCCTGGCAAAGCTTCTTCTCTTTGAATCCATTCTCCCGTGGTTACAACAGCTAGACTGCGGGTAGTAGGAATACCTAGCCCTTCCATCCCTTCACTTATTATATATTCCCTTAGCATAGGTCCTAAAGTGGCTTTACCATCTCCCCCTCTTGAATAAGGGGTTCTTCCTGAACCTTTTAGCTGCAGATCATACCTTTCTCCATTAGGTGCTACCCACTCCCCTAAAAGCAACGCTCTTCCATCTCCTAATCGTGTAAAATAGCCAAACTGATGTCCGGCATAGGCCTCAGCAAGGGTATTAGGAACTGGCTGATTACCTGCAAGGATTTGCAAGCCCTCTTCACTTTGCAAAAAACCGCCATCTAAGCCTAATGTCTTAGCCAAGCTCTCATTAAATAGAACCCATTGAGGCCTTGGTACTTTACTGGGCTCTTGCAAGGTATAAAAATGCTTGGGAAGCTTCAAGTAGGTGTGCTCTAGTTTTAAGTGATTTTGAATACTTGCCTCTTCATTTGTCATAGCTTCTCCTTTACTTCCTTCTAAATGATTTCCTGCTGACATGCCACAGCTTACCATAACAGGATTAGCTTTAGTATCTGCATGATGGACCTCAAATACTCTTTCTTCATCTGAGAACCTCGTCAAATCTTGAAAAAGAAAGCCTTGTATAAAATGGAAGAAATGATTCCTTAGCCTCGGATTCGTTTCAGTTCCTCCAAAAAAATGCAGTGCTTCATTGTATTTTTTTCAACGGCTTCTAAGCAGGCCTCGTAGTCCATCCACTTCACAGACTCAATTTCCTCTTCTTGCAAATGTAATGTTTCTATTTGAAGATCATTTCTTTTCAAGCGATATACTCGTGTCACTTGGTTATCAATAAATAATTTGCCATAAAAAATATTTTTTTGAGCCACACGCCTCCTCCAGCACTCCTCAAGCTCTTCTAATTCCACCTCAATGCCCAATTCTTCTTTTAACTCTCTTTGGGCAGACTCTTTATAATCGGAGCCCGCTGGAATATGCCCTGCTGAGGATATATCGTAGCAGCCGGGAAAAGAATCTTTATTTTGACTACGCTTTTGCAGCAAAACATCCCAGCCACCTTTTCCATTGTCCCGAACAATCCATACATGGGAAGTGCGATGTAAATCCCCATCCTCATGGACCTTTGTCCTCTCCTTCACTTGGCCAGTAGGCTCTCCCTCTTCATTTACAATATCTAATAGCTCCATCTTTTTCTCCCTTGAATGAATAAAATTTCTCGTTTTTCTCTTCTTAACATAATCTACTTGCTAGCTTTCCCTTTCTCCGAAATTCTCCTCCTATTCATCTAATTGTCACTTTCTTCCTTCTTTGACATACAGTATAAAGAGAATAAATCTGAATGGAAGGATTCTATGAATTATAAACGTGCAAAACAAGTTTATGTAGAATACCGTGACAATGTAACAGCTACTTCCCCTTTGGAGAAGCGTACCTATACAATGACTCATTCCGATGAAACGGGCGATCTCTTTGTTACCATTGGTCTTCATTATGCCACCGATAAAGTGAGTCCTATGCGAGATGAAGTTTATCTCCTTTGGCAAAAAATAGAAGGTAAGGATCTCCTTTATGGTGAAGTTTTAATTGATGGAGACGGCCTTCAAGGAAATGCTGCCATACGTAATAATATTTTCAAAAAAGAAATGCCCCTCGCTCTGCAAGCTATCTATACTGCCGATGAGCCTCTCTTTGAAAAGTACCCTCACCTAAAGGATACACCTGTCCTTATAAACTTTAAAGCTTCTGACCCCACCTATAATAAGCTTTATAGCTATGGTCCTATAGGTAACTATAACACTTCAAGAAAAAGATGAAAACCTTTTAACTCCCTTTAGAATAGGCTTTTTCTCTTAAAGTGATTCAAAAAGCCTATAAAGAACGCCTTAAGTCAAAACTTAAGAGGTTCTTTATAGGCTTATGGGTCATGTCACTAACTGTCTTCATCCTTGCTTCTAGCTTATCTTATTTTATAAAAAAGGTCGATCCAGTGCGTGTTGCAAGGCGTTGTTTTCCTTTAGGATGGTTTTCCACACCCGATCTATAAGTCCTAGCTTACTTAAGACCTTAAAAATGAGTAGGATAGGTGGATTAAGTGCATAGGGTTCTGCAAAGCGTTTTGTGATGCCTTCATCAAAGGCCCCTGTTTCTTCAAAAACAAGTCCCAAATCAACTAATCCTTGAAAGAGTTTTTCATACTGATGAGGTCCCCTATAAATAAAGGCAGAAGTACCTTTTACAACAGTCCCTAAATAGTGATACCGAAGTCTCTTGGTCAGTGCTTCTAAGTAAGCCACTATATATTTTTCTTGCATACTCTCTGGGAAACCAGCTTGTATCATAAAGCCTATACTTTGCTCTTTCCTAGCAGCTGGCTCCATATGTTCTATAAGCTTCATGACACCACTTGGCATAGCATGAATATAAAGGGGCATGACAATAAGGACTGTATCAAAGCTTTGCATAGAAGTAGCAAGTTCCTTGGGATCTTCCTTAGCTATGTAGCGAACCTCAGGCTTCTCTTTCATATCTTTTATAAAGTGATTAATAAAAATTTGAGTACTACTACTTTTAGAAGAGCCCTTTGGGGATCCATTTAAAATAAGCCTATTCATCTTACTGCTCCTTCCTTTTCATTATAATAGGCTATAGGTTTTACCTCCATAACCTTAGAACTAAACTGCTCAAAAACTCTTTTTACATAATCTACGAAGATTTCCTCTTCTCTTTCTGTACTAAATGTCCCTTCATAATAAAGAGCTACATCAGGATAATGGTCATACCTTGGCACATGTGTACAACCCTCTCTTTTAACCCAAATATAAGGTAAATAAAGAGGGAGCATCCTATCCCAAAGTGCTTTTAGGTCACTACTTACAAACCCTTTTTTAACCTTTACCAAATAAATAGTACGGTCTGCCGTAATATACTGATGATAAAATGTATCAAGTTCCTTATATCTACACCTTCCTGGTGTCGTTAACCAACAACCAAAGCAGCCACAACAAGGTTTTATCCCCATTTCTAGCAAGTTAAAAACTGTTTTTCCCTCCTCAGTTATACAGATTCCTTCCGTAATAACAATGGTTTTCACTCGGTTCACCCCTCTCATATTTTTCTTTGCTAAACCTAGTTTAAAGGTAGGAGTAACCCCCAGGTCAATACCTATTCACTTTTTATTCTTTAATAGGGGCATAGATCTCTAAAAAGGTCCGTTCCAAGCCTTCTTGATAAGTTGTCAGTAAAACATTGATATATACTACTCCTAATGGTTCATAGCCCTTTTCTCTTCCAATCTTTCTTAAATACTGCTCTGCCATTTCAGATACGTCTCCCCCCTGCTGGGACCCTCTCCCCTCTTCTACGATGGTATAAATACATTTAGGATGCTCTAACACTTCTTGATTAGTAGCCATCTGGGAGCTAATTATAGGTTGTACAACCACACACCTACTGCCTATTACTCCCTTCTCATCAAAATAAATAATCCGTCGCACTGCTGTCAGTGTAACCGTCTCTTTGAGTTGGCCTGACTCTCCTCTAAGTAAATCATATTCTTCACAGGCCAAAAAATCGGTTATTTCACTTTTTACCACTAAAGGCTCCATGACTCGAATGGTATACTGACCTAAGTAATTTTTAATATTCCTACAACCTTCTTTTAACTCCTCTAACCTTTTTAAAAGACGTTGCTTATGGTCTATTTCTTCCTTTATTTTCTCCTTTTTCTCTTCTAAAATAGCTTCTATATCTGTCACACTCTTGCTTTGACGTATTTCTTGTATCTTCTTAATCTCTATATCTAGCTGTCTATAAAAATTCGTTGTAATCACATCAAAAATGGCATACTCATCATACTTACGATAGCCATTCTCATCATCTTGCCTAGGCGTCACTAACTGTTTTTCTTCGTAAAACTTCAAAGTATCTCTAGACACTCCCAAAAACTTGGCAACCTGCCCTATTGTATACATCCATAAGCTCCCCTTTCAAGTTGTGTTCTTCCTCTATTTTAACACTCTTTTTACATAAGACTCTAGTTTTCTAAGACGAAATCCTCTTATTCTAATTTTTCTCTAATATAGGCCTTTCATTGCTTATACAAAAACTTGCAAGTCTCTGCTACCTAAAATAATATACCTCCTATTGAGCTGATTATAAATACTAAAAGCTCGTAGACTATTGTACCTCAATGGTCTACGAGCTTTTAGTATTTATATTATTTTACCTACTAATAAGGATAATAAGGATAGGGGGGTGCGTAAGGATAAGGTGGCGCATAATAGGGATAGGGTAAAAGTGATAAAGCTAATAAAGTAGCAAGTGGAAAATTAGTCCGTCTAAATCTCCTTAGCCTTCTAGGATTAGTATATTGTATTTGTCTATTATCCTCATCGTCTCTAAGTATAACATCTTCACCAACTAACATATTCACGCTATCAGGATCTACACTTTCAATTATGCCGTCCATTTCACGTCCATCCCTCATTCTTATAACAACATGATAATTCATCATTAATTTACAATCATCATATAGTTGTTGCATATTTATATTGTCATTCCCTTTTGTTTCCATTTCATCAACTCCTTTACATTTAATATAATATTAATCTGTAAAAGAATAGTTCCATATCTTCCAAATAAATCCTTATTATTTTTACTCCTCTTCCTACTAAACGGTAATAAACTAACGCTGGCTCCTAATTCAGCTAAGCTTTTTATTAACCGACTTTCTATATTTTATTATGGAATAGCCCATGAGTAGATAGCCTATTAATCCTACTACCAAAAAGGTAACTGCTGCTAGGGATACACTCATCTTATTAGATACAAGTGTAAATAATAGAGGGGATAGGGCACTACCTACGGCATAAAATATACCAACTAATGCAAACTTCTTCGTACTATCCTTGGTTCCAAATACATCTACTGGCGTAAATGCTGGGGCAGAGGTTAGTGTGAATATGACCAATCCCGCAAATAATGGAATAAAAAATCCTATCAGACTTCCTTTTGGCATGAAAACCATAAGGAGCAGACCCGCTGTGACTCCTATACAGGATACTATCATGGCTTTAAAAGTCCCTAATTGATCTAATAGTTTCCCACCTCCTACATTACCGATCAAACAAGCCATTCCATAGACTGAACCCGCTAAACCAATTTGTGTTTGTGTAAGGCCTTTAATCGTTAAAACAGGAATGGACTGAGTTGCTAATGCAACACCTGCAAAGCATATCAGTAAGGAGGCTATACAAAACGTTATAAAATATTTATTTTTTAGAAGTTCAGCATTGGATAGACCCTGGAAGTTTACTTTTTGGGTATTATTCTTGCTATCCACCTGCG
>JAEYNQ010000002.1 GCA_023412455.1 Bacillota bacterium | reverse complement strand
CGCCAATCTCTGCTATATTCTTCATAAGAGATACTTCCACCTTGTAAGTTAGCAACCTTTTCTGCTATATCCAGATTCAAATAACCTATTTGTTCTTCCATATATTCCTTACTGTTAGTCCTTATGGAGGTACTGTGTTCTCTATAAAAGATTGAAAGCTTCAGCATATCTTCTTCTGTTAACTGAACGACTATCTCTTCTCCTTCTATAGCCTTTTTTAGTGCATAACTCATAAGATTCGTTATAATACGTTCCATATTGGTGATATCACACTCTACATCCTTTTCCTCTAAAGTGGTATTAAAAATAATAGGCCGATCTTTTACATGATATTCTATTTGTCTTATCATTTCTTGTATGACACTGACTATATTATATCTCTCATAACTTAGGTCATAATTTGCCATATCTATTCTTGTCAAGTCAATGAGGTCATTAGATATTTTTAATAGTTTATAGGCATTTTTATCAACACCCTTTACAACTTGTCCTATCCTTTCATGGTGTTTATTATGAATGGAATTCTTCAAGTCCTTACTCATGAGCTGCGTCACTAATAAAATAACGTTAAGAGGGGTTTTGAATTCATGGGATAAAGTGGCAAAAATTTGACTTTTAACCTTTTCTTTTTCTAGCTGTCCTTTAATCTCCCTACTTCTCTCTAGTGCCAGCCTTTCTTCCGTTACATCAATTCCAATTACCAATATGACCTCTTTATTATTCAGGTTTTTACGTTGAATGTTCCAATTAATCCAAACGCATCTCCCTTTTTTAAAATAACACTCTTCTAAAGCCTCTATAGAATGAGAGGACTCCTGTATTCCCATGACCTGCCAAAAGCTTACTTCTTTAAATGTTTCCTCTGTATAGCCAAGAAGCTGCTCCCATTTTTTATTGATTTTTATCAACTTACCATTACTATCTAAAATACATAATAGGCATTCTGAATTTTCAAATAATAACCTATTCTTTTCAGCCATATGTCTATATGCTTTTGTTTCTTGTGTATACTTTTCAACCAATAAACTGCTCTTAATAATGAGTATAATATTACTAATAATATTATAAAAGCCACCCTGCTCATAATAAATTTCTTCTTTTTCTTCCTTTGTGGCATAAATGATCATTCCTAATAAGCAACCATCTACCATTATAGGTTGCTCAATAATATACTTTACGCCCTCTGTCTCTAATCCCTCTAAATAAGCTGCCCCAGGCTGATCTTCTCCAAGCTTTTTTACTCGCCCATATTTTCCTCTAAAAATAGCCTCCTTCATTAATCGTTCCTTAACTCTATATCTTCCATTATGTTCCTTATATTTTTCAAAAAAGCCTACAGCAAGGTGAAGAATGAAAGCTTGCTCCTTTACATCATAATAATAAACAGCAAAGGCTCTTTCTTTACTCTTTGTATTAACTTCAATTTTACCAAAATTATTTTTAGTTTTTTCTAGCAAGCTCCTAAATATTTTATAATAAACATCCACTCCAACCTCTTCGCTTAAGAAACCTTTTTCTAAAGCTAGCGTTTGTCTTACCAATGGATTTTCCAAGGGATACATTTTAATAGCACGTCCTACTAAAATACACCCCTTAACAGTTTTGTCTTCTCTCTCTAAGGGTGTTAAAACAAATCCTGTTTCTAAGTAATATCTAGGTCCAATTATCTTACTAAGATAAGCTGCTTTTTCCCCCTCTAGCAACACCTTTTTAATATAAGACTCTAGCTCATCTCCTTCGTCAACTTGCCATAGTTTACTTAGATGTTTACCTAGAATGGTCTCCTTTGAATACTTTTCTTCTTGAATTCTTTCAAGCATACTATGGGCATATGCATTCATATATGTACAACGTAAAAATTGATCTAGAATAACTATCATTAACCCCGTACAATCTAATAACCCCTCTAAATCCTCCAATGTATATTTCATTTTACCGCCTTTTCTCCTTATTCCTCATATATCTGCAAATTCCATTTCCCAATTCTTTATAGTCGCTATGCTTATTTCTTGAACTGTCCTATTCGCCTTTATGGGTTCTGTAACAAAAGGTATTTCTATAGTAAAACACGTCTCTTTCTTTAGTTGACTCTCCACACTAATTTTACCATGATGGAGTTCAATAATGCCTTTTACAAGGGCTAAGCCAATACCTGCCCCTTCTTTTCTTCTTGTTAAAGAGTTGTAGCCTCTTACAAAACTCTCAAATATCTTGTCTACCTTCTCTGGTGGGATACCCTCTCCTGTATCGATGACCTTAATCTGAAGATTTTTCTCTTTCTTATCTATCTTAATCGTTATCTGTCCCTCTTCACCAGTGTACTTAATGCCATTAGAAATAAGATTAAGCATGGCCCGCTGAATTTCATTGATGTCACAATACATTATCGCTTTTTCTACAGTGGTTTCTAGAGATATAGAAAGTCCCTTAGACTCTACATAGCTCCTAACTACCTGTACAATATAGTCAATAAGTTTTACTACATCACAATATACCTTGTGAAGCTTATACTCTTTTCTTTCAATCTTACCACTATCAATTAAGTTATTAATAAGTCGCTCTAATCGCCTTTCATTTTGTTCGATCATATTCACATAACGTACCCAGACGCCTCTGTTTTCTACTTCTTGATGTTGGTCTATGCTCTCCTTTATAGTGGTAATATTCTTAGATAATGTATCTATTGGTCTTTTTAATTCTTGTATTGTATGCCTTAAAAAGTCCTCTCTTACGTGTTCTAAAGCTGTATATTTTTGTAAATCCAAGTATTCTTCTTCTGCCTTATGGAGATTTGAAATATCTCTGCCAATTATCATAAATTGTTCAAGTTCCTTACTATATCTAATATAGCAACTTACTTGCTTATACGTTCCTTCAATAGTAATTAAGCTGAATCCTTCCTGCATATAAACGTGGGTGTTGTCCTCTAATAAAGCTTCTCTTATCTCATGGAATCTTTCTATACAGCTAGGATGCATCCAATTTTCTAAACCCTTCTCCTTTAATTCACTCTTTGTCCAACCCAGTAGGCTCTTCCAATAATCACCTACTCTTACTACCTTTCCTTTTGTATCCATAAATATAATTAACTGCTGCATATGGTTGGAGAATAAATCTAATTCTTTTTCAGCTTCTTGTCTTTCTAAAATAGTGCGTTCAACTTGTTTATAGTTAATGATATATCGAATAATGACACCCAAGTAATAGATGAAACCCACCATTATCATATCTATATATTTTTCATCGCCTTCATTATGATTATAAAGTAATGTAATAAACCCAATCTCTGTATGATTAAATAAAATAGGGTATATCTTGATACCTTTCATATGGAACTGATGGACTAACTCACCTAAAGGCTTATCTAACTGATTTTCTTCTAGGAAAACCCCATAGCTCTCTTCTTCCCTTAATAAGCTTCCTTTATTTATTTCTAGGTGATTTCTATCTAAATCCCTTATACAGCCTCTGTCTATTGCATCTAAGAACTGGAGCTTAAGTTGCTCTCCTCCCTCTTCTCTCTCTAAAAAAATGGCGACCATCTCTGCTTTGCTCTGAGCTAACATCTGAGTAAGTAAAGGCTCTATTTCTACTAATCCTTCATTTAAATCTAAGGGTATATTTTTAGTTTCTTTCAATTCATCTGGTAAATAATAATTCTCAGCTAAAAACTCATTAAAAAAAGCATATTTATCCACACCTTTTCCTAATCCATAGCTTTTTATTATTTTCCCCTCTGTATTATATTGATGCTTCCACCGCGTAAAAAACTCTCTCCCATTAAGTTTTATTACTTGATTAGATGGATCTAACGTTGAAAAATGATTGCAATAAGAGGTATTGCCATAAATAAGCTCTCCCTCCTCATCATTTATCCAAGCGAGAAAAGGAATTTTATCTAAAACTTGCCCTAAATCTTCTAGAGTATAGTTTTTATCCATCTTTAATTACTCACCACCTAAATATTATATTTCTTACATATTTTAGCATTATTTATAATACATGCCTTATAATATCACTATTTCTACCATATTTCCATACAATATTCGAAATTTTATACAAAAAATAAAAAATCCTCTTTTTTGTACATAAGTACTCTAAAGAGGATTTTGCTTTATAAGGTGGGAGATGGGGCTCGAACCCACGACACCTGGAACCACAATCCAGTGCTACTACCAACTGAGCTACACCCACCATTAAATTTGGCAGCCACCTACTCTCCCAATCCGTCTCCAGACAAGTACCATCGGCCGCTTAGGTCTTAACCATCGTGTTCGGTATGGAAACGGGTGTTTCCCCTAAACGCATCACCACCAAAAATTTATTGCTATTGTTATAGCTATTTAACTATACACCATTATATTACATATGTCAATTCCTTTTCGAGTATTTCTTGTTGAAAAATCTACCAACACCGTTTGCTTGCTTATGTTTATTCCCTGGGCTAATATTCTTGTATTAATTTGAAACTTTTTGATGCCTCATGAGTTCATCATCTATGGAAAGAAAGTTACTGAGAGGGTTACTATCTCATACGTTCTACTCTATAACCAATAAGCTGATTGGCTCTCCTATAAGCTTCTTTTATCTCTTCCTCTCTTGATAAAGGGGCTCCTGTCTGTATATCTAGCAACAGTTGGTCCTTCTCCTCGTAATAACGACTTTTAAGCACCTCCTCTAATTGTGACTGAGTAGCAACACCTCCCTCATGTAAGATATGTCTCACCTCAAAGCCATAAGTGGTAAGCCATCTTCCTACCAGTGCATAGCGATGACATTCTACAGGATTTTGTCTAGCCCCCATAAGTGCAATACAATATCCTTTCTCAGTTCCCCTTTTTAACCTCTCTACCCCACTTAAAAAATCAGCATCTCTCTTTACCTTCTCAAAATCTGCATAACCTCCTGGTAAATACAAAGAACGATCCTGTCTCTGAGCCGCAAATTCTTTCCCCATATAAACATATTTCACACCATATAAGTTTAAATTAGCAGCTATCACATTCTTATCATATTGCTTATTATATTTTGAATAAGGTGTCCCTCTAATATCTGCTACATATTCAATATCATATTTTCTTAACCTACAAATAAAGTCTTCTAGTGTATAGTTAGAATGACCTATTGTATAAATAGTCCATTTCATGTATTTACCCTTCTTTCTAATAGAAAAAGTCCTAGTCCATGACCACTAGAACTTTTTACATTTTAAACCTTACTACGTGTATCTACAAGGCCTGACTTTTGAAGAAATTTCAAATAAAAAAGGCTTTATATAAAAAGTAGTCTCACTACCTCTTATATAAAGCCTTTTCATCTCTTATACTCTCAAATGGGAGTACAAAATACGTTCTCTTATACTTTCAAAAACAAATACTACGATGTTTTATTTTAACCGTTTATCTAAACGCTTTTGCGTTTTCTTATCTAGGTCAAACCCTCGAACCGTTAGTACTTAGTACCTACATGCATTACTGCACTTACAGCCTAAGCCTATCTACCTCATAGTCTCTAAGGGGTCTTACTCCTTTCGGATGGGAAGTCTTATCTTGAGGGGGGCTTCACGCTTAGATGCCTTCAGCGTTTATCCCTTCCAGACTTGGCTT
>JAEYNQ010000270.1 GCA_023412455.1 Bacillota bacterium | reverse complement strand
CGGTCGATGGTCAGGTTGCTGATCTTGTGACCGCCGCCATCAAAGGTGCCTTTGAATGGATTGCTCAAATCACCAATGGGCACCCAGCCTTCTCCCTTTGTATAGGCCGAGAGGTCGATGTCGTTTTCCAGCTCCAGTGTGACGTGGGCATTTGCGTTGTTGAACAAAAAAAGCTGCAGCCCGTTTGGGCGGGCATTCACTAGCGTGGCAATCTCGGCAAGCTGTGCTGCTGTAGTGATTTCCAGTGGGCTGTCTGTTGTGCCGCTACCTGCCATGCGCGCCGTCATTTTACTGACTGTTTGTGGGACATAGAGCGTGATACGGGGAAGCTCCACACCATCCTTAATTTCATATCCCTCGTTCAAAGCGGTGGTGAATACATATAGCCCTAGCTCAGGATATTTTGCATCATAATCATGGTCGGCCTCCCATGTCACGGGGATTTGAACCGTTTCGCCCTCCACCGTACCACTTACGCTTTTCGGGAATTCCGGTGTGGTGGTGTTTTGCCAGCGAACATTAGGGGGCAACCCGTCAAAGGCTGTAACTGTACCTTTAGAGGCAGTCGCACCCACGTTCACAGTGATTGTGGGGACTTCCACACCACTGGCAAGGATAATTCCCTCCGGGAACTCAGGCATAAAAATATAGGTACCTGCTATTTCATCGT
Source organism: Bacillota bacterium (assembly GCA_023412455.1). Classification (GTDB taxonomy): domain Bacteria; phylum Bacillota; class Clostridia; order Lachnospirales; family Cellulosilyticaceae; genus Sporanaerobium. Next base: position 4,307 of record JAEYNQ010000270.1, on the reverse strand, counting down.
GGTATTTTGGTGATGAAGTCCATGTGACAGGTAGAGGAACAGTAATTTTATCAATGTCAAACGCTGATCCGGTTACCTTATCAGAGCTGTCCAGCTTCACATCAATTTCCCCAGAGTTCAACATCGGTTCTTTCTCTAAAGGGGCAAGCCGTATGGTCGCCGTTAGAGTATCCGGTAGCTCCAAATCCACTTCCGATGTACCAAGTGGCACGCTTCTCGCCGTAATGTCCGGCCCCAACGCTTCAAAAGCAGTAATCTCACCACTTGTGCCAATGGGGAATGTGCTTGTTTCAGCCAGTCCCGAGACTGGCATCATACCCACAACCATGATGGCGGACAGCACCAGCGCCATCAGGCTATGCTTTGTTTTGTGTCTGTTCATACCATTTCCTCCTCTTCTTATTTTGTTATTCATTACACGGCATACCTTGTCAGGCAGAATGGGGATAATTGTGACGGCTTTACAGGGTGCTTGAAATTTAGACGGATGGATGTTACACTAAAATTAAATGAACAAGTTTAGTGAACTGATTCACCAAATAAAATTATTATAATTTGTTTTCTTGGAAAATTCAATACAGGAGTAAAGTATGAGAGAGAAAAAATTGGATAAAAGAAAGGTGCAGGGCACCGAAACAAAAAAGAAGCTATATGAGATTGCGAAAAAGATGTTTATGGAACGCAGATTCTCCGATGTTAACATAGGAGATCTTACCGATGCAGTGGGTATCACCAAGGGTGCCTTCTATGTACACTTTGAGTCTAAAAATGCTCTAATTGCTCTGCTAATTGCGGACTACGTGGCTCAAGTCGATAAGGACTACAAAGCCTTTGTGGAAAAACTATCCGATAATAGGTCATCTTCATCGGTGCTGCTTGCTTTAACCGAAAAAATTACCGATACGCTTTCCAATACCCTCGGCTGCGAAAATACGAAAAAGATGTATGAGATGCTACTGGTGGAAACAGCAGGTATCCAAGCAGTCAAGGGTTATGGACGGGAGCTTTATGCATTGGTTTATAGCATTATAGAAAAAGGCCTTCGCAGTGGAGAATTTAAATCTACCTTGTCGCCAGAAACCCTTTCCCGACATTTTGTAATGGCCATACGGGGTGTTAGCTATGAATGGTGTGTCCATTATCCTGACTTTGATTTGAAAGAGCAAGCGATAGAACATATTCGGCTTCTGATAGAGGGAATTTGCACCCCAATAATTAAACAATAATTTTTTACTTTTGACATTTGTTGTTCCAGCTAGGTAAGCCACACCGGGCCTGCTACCAAATTTTCACGCCAGGAAAGGACATCATACTGAATGCCGACCATTTCACTTCAAGAAGTCTATTAGTGGGGGCCATAGAGTAAAAAAATAGCCCTCCAGTATACCACCAGGGTTTCGGTTTAGTGTATCCTATTAAGACTGTACAAAAAGGAGGGTTTTAGGATGCATACAAAAGAATTCTTACAAGAAGTACACTACCTGGAAGAAGTAGAGAATAAGTTGACTGGAGAATTGAAGCGCTTAGACCTAGAAATAGAGGCTAGACAGCGGCACATTAAAGAAACACATCAATATATTATAGATAATCGTCATGAAATGGACAGCATGGAGATTTTTTCAACCAACAAAGCACTGACCAACGAAAGTATACAGCTGGAACAGTATGCTTTAAAACAAGAGAGACTAAAGAAAATGCAAGAATCCCCTTACTTTGGAAGGATTGACTTTAGATATGAGGAAGACCAGGAGGGGGAAGAAGAAGCCTATTATATTGGAATGGGTGATTTTACCGTTCAAGGGGAACACGCAGCCCTTATTTATGATTGGCGTGCGCCTATTAGCAGCCTCTATTATGATTATGAAGTAGGGCCAGCTACCTACGAGGCCCCCATAGGTGTCTTAAAAGGGGAGCTTCTAAAAAAGAAACAGTATAAAATCAGAAAAGGACAATTGGAATATGTTTTAGATAATCACATGAAAATTGATGATGAGATTTTGCAAAAAGTGTTGAGTCATGCTGCAGATAGTAAGATGAAGAATATCGTAGCTACGATTCAAAAGGAGCAGAATGCCATAGTGCGTAATGAAGAAGCCCCTGTCATGGTAGTACAAGGTATTGCGGGTTCAGGGAAAACCTCTATTGCCTTACACCGTATTGCCTATCTCCTTTACAAAAGTAGAGAAGAGTTAAGGTCTAGCAATATCTTAATTCTCTCTCCCAATCCTGTTTTTTCGGACTATATATCAAGTGTCCTTCCTGAGTTAGGGGAGGAAAACATTACGGAGATGGGTTTAGAGGAATTAGTGGCTCAAGAGCTTATAGAAGGAATACAGGTGGAAGGTCGATGTGAGCAATTGGAATTTTTACTGAAAAAGGGAGTGCAGGCTACCCAAAGGAAGAGAAATATTGATTTTAAAGAAAGTGTAGACTTTCTCATACTACTTAAGAAATTTATTGAGGGATTACCAGAGAAAAACTTTAGACCAGAAAATTTGAGTTGGGATGGTTTTAGCTGTGAGAAGGAAGAACTCCAAATGCTCTATTATGAAAAATACAAGAGCAACCCTCTTTTCAAACGACTACAGTATATAGCTGATTATATAGCTGACAAAAAAGAGTCTGACACGAATAAGACCATAACTAGTAAGATACGAAAAGAGTTAGAAAACAGGCTGAAGTATTATATGAAAGAAACAAAGCTCTTAGTACTCTATAGTCATTTCATAGCTTGGTGTAATCAAACTCAACTTAAAGAGCCTTTTCTCATGCTCAATAAGGGAAAGCTTCATTATGAGGATGCTTTTCCACTTATTTATCTCAAGTATGCCTTATATGGACATACGAGTTTCCCTCAGATTAAGCACTTAGTTATTGATGAAATGCAGGATTATTCTTTTATCCAGTTTGAGGTACTTAAGACACTCTTTAATTGTCGCATGACCATTTTAGGAGATATGTACCAAGTACTAGAGCCTAAAGAGCCTCATGTACTGGATCACCTCACCCACGTTTTTCGTAATCCTCTCATTATTAAGCTAAATAGAACCTATCGTTCTACCTTTGAGATTGCTACCTTCGCCAAGAATATAATTGGTCAGCAAGATATGATTGCCTTTGAACGCCATGGGGAGGAGCCTAGCGTAGTCAAATCCAACTCTTATGAGGAGATGTTGGAGCAGATGGTGAGTGATTTAGAAAAATTGGATCAACAAAAGTATGCTTCAGTAGCTATCTTATGTAAGACAGCTGCTGAAGCAGAGAAGATGTACAAGGAACTAAAAGATAAGCTGACAGTTACCTTGTTTACAGCAAAGAGTACTGCCTTTCAAACAGGTATAGTCATTACGACCTCTTATTTAGCCAAAGGATTAGAATTTGATGTGGTGTGCATTCCTAATGTGAATGAAGAGTATTATCAAAGCACGGTAGATAAACAGGTACTCTATATTTCTTCCACAAGGGCCCTTCATTTACTAAGGCTTTATTATTACAAGAGGTTGACACCACTCTTAATAAAAGAGTAAGAATAAAGAATATAAATAGAAAAGGAAGAGGGAGAAGGATCCCCCTTCCTTTTTACTTTATAGCTTTAGCTCAATAAACCCCATTTATGAATGATAATTCTTATTATTCAAATTAATTATTGACCTCCCTACATAGGTGTCATATACTTAAAACAGACACAGGTGTCGGAAATGTGGGAAGGAGGAAAGTTGAGTCCATGGGCAAAAAAGGGGATGTTACAAAGGCTGCTATACTGAAAGCAGCACTGATTTTATTTGTTCATAAAGGCTTTAAGAATGTTACAATGAAAGACATTTGTGAGGCAACAGGGCTTAGTCGTGGTGGTTTATATATGCACTATGGGAGTACCAAACAGATTTTTGCTGACATCCTAAATGATATGATGTCCAATTTAAAAAACGAGGTTGCTGTAAAGATAGAAAAGGGTCTATCTGCAACCTACATATTGGATGAGTTATTAGAGCGCTATCAGTCCGAAATGCTGGATAGGAGTGGCTCCTTAGGTCTTGCTTTCTATGAGTATTACAGCAGTATACCCTTATCAGACGACAATGCTATGCTCAAGCAATACTACATTTCAAAAGCAATGCTTTGCAGCTTAATTAAGTATGGCATTAACAAGGGCGAGTTTAAGCAGGTCAATATAAACCCAGTGGTGGATTTACTACTTTTCTCTTATCAAGGGGTACGGATGCTTAGTAGTATCATGCCACTAGATGATGACAAAATACCAAAAGGCATGATTAGTGAGATTAGGTCAATGTTAGTAAAATAAAAAA
>JAEYNQ010000120.1 GCA_023412455.1 Bacillota bacterium | reverse complement strand
TTGGTTCGCGAAGTAGTGAAAGTGTAGAATACGAACTTTCCTACAAGAGTACAAAATGAGGTCTCTCACTCATAATGAAATAGTGAGATGACCTCTTCTTTATAGGTAAGTATAACGACCCGTTAGACACACAATAATTACTGATGAATGCTCATTGATAATACTTAATAAGGGCTTGGGTACCTTTGTCACCTTGGCCTTCTTTTTCTAGTTTTTGATACATATCAAGGATTTGATTGAGAAGGCCTAAAGTAGCTCCTGCTTCCTGAGCTTCTTCAACTGCTATTTTCATATCTTTAATGTAATGTTTCATATAAAAGCCAGGTTCCATATCCCCCTTTAGGATGCGAGGTCCCATATTGCTCATTTGCCAGCTGCCTGCTGCCCCTTGGCTAATCGTACTGAGCATGGTCTCTGGGTCTAAGCCTACGGCTTTGGCATAAGTAATGGCTTCACAGAGGCTGGCCATAACCCCACTAAGGGCAATTTGATTAGCCATTTTGGTGTGTTGCCCACTGCCTGCTTTGCCTTCATAAACAATATGGGAGCCCATGGCTTCAAAGATGGGACGGCACCTTTCAAAGTTTGCCTGCTCCCCACCTACCATGATGGCTAGGGTGCCTTTTTGTGCTCCTACATCTCCTCCAGAAACAGGAGCATCTAAAGCATGTAAGCCTCTTTGGGTAGCTTCCTTGGCAATTTGTATAGAAAGCTTAGGGCTGGTGGTGGTCATATCGATGAGATAAGTTCCCTCTTCTGCTTCATTTAAGATGCCCTCTTCACCAAAGTAAACCTCTTCTACATCCTTTGGATAGCCTACCATTGTAATAACGGCCTCTTTGCCTTTGACGCAAGCTTTCACTGAGTCACACCAAATCGCTCCTTCTTCCAGCACTGCCTCTGCCCTAGCTTTAGTTCGTGTATAAACAGAAACCTCATAGCCCTTTTTCATTAAGTTTCTAACCATAGACTGTCCCATTACACCTATACCAATAAATCCAATCTCCTTCATCACTATGCCTCCTTTTTTCTCTTATTATAACTGAAAACCCTAAATAGTAACAACAAGTCTTCTTTTACCTTTTATTTGATTGTTTCAGGCAAAATTAAAAATTTATTCTAAATATTTGTTTTATTTTTTATGCTATTGTATTATTCTTAAATTAACACTGCATCCTGTAGTAAATATTCTAATAAGCCAAGGAGGTTCTATGTTACTTAGTCAGTTAGACGCATTTCATAACATTTCAATCCTTTGTCACGATAATCCAGATGCTGATGCCCTAGCTTCGGGTTACGGATTATATGCTTACTTCAAACATCTAGGGAAAGATGTCCAGCTCATTTATTCCGGTTCCTTTAAAATTCAAAAAACGAACCTTGTGAAAATGATAGAACTTCTAGACATTCCTATCACTTATTATGATGGGGATTCTGTAGAAGGGCTCCTCATTACTGTAGACTGTCAGTATGGCAGTGGCAATGTGTCACCTATAAAGGCTGATGAAATTGCCATTATGGATCATCATCAGCAAGAAAGCTTTGATTATCCACTGACCTATATCTGTAGTTATCTAGGAAGCTGTTCCACTCTCGTTTGGCAGCTTTTAAAGGCTGCTGATTTTCCCTTTAAGCTTTACCCTAAGGTGGCTACTGCTCTCTATTATGGGCTTTACACAGATACCAATCAGTTGAATGAACTTTATCATCCTCTAGATAAAGATATGCGTGACGAACTGCTCATTGATGAAGATATTATAAGACGCTTAAAAAACTCCAATCTTTCATTAGAGGAGATTGAAATTGCGGGACTGGCTCTTATTCGGTATTCTTATGATGAATGCCATCACTATGCTTTAGTGAAAGCACGTCCTTGCGATCCTAATATTTTGGGGATCATTAGTGATATGATGCTTGAGGTCGATTGTGTGGATACCTGCGTGGTTTATAATGTACTTACAGCTGGCATTAAGCTGTCTATTCGTAGTTGTATCAAAGAAGTAAGAGCCAGTGAGCTGGCTGCCTATCTTACTGAAGCTATTGGCTCTGGTGGTGGTCATCTCGAAAAAGCAGGTGGTTTTATCAATCACCACTTACTCCAAAAGAAATATGATAACCTTCCTATTGAAACCTATCTGATGAATCGCCTTAATAGCTACTACAACAGCTATGAGATAATAGAAGCTGCCTCTTATGAGCTCCCTATGGAGGGTATGCAGCTTTATCAAAAGAGTCAAGTCCCTGTAGGTTTTGTGGTTCCTTCTGAATTACTTCAGGTTGGTACACCTATTGTTGTGCGTACCCTAGAAGGGGATGTGGACCTCAGTGTAGCAGATGATTTCTATATTATGGTAGGTATTGATGGGGAAGTATACCCTATTCATAAAGCCAAGTTTGAGGTAAGCTATACTGTCTTTGAGGGCTCTTTCCAACCCATTCATATGGTTTATTTTCCTTCCATAAAAAATAAGCTGACAGGTGAAACTATCAGCTTAAAACATGTGGCTAAAGCTTGCCTTCCAAAAGCTGAAGCTAAAATATATGCCAAACAGCTTCAACATACCGTTAAGGTCTTTACCCTCTGGTCACCTCATAAATATATGCTTGGTCAACCCGGTGACTATATTGCCAGACGTTTTGATGATCCCCATGATATTTATGTCATAAAGGGTGATATTTTCCTAAGAACCTATCAGGCTATTGTAGAATAACCTTATTCAATGATAAAGAACTTACGTTTTTCTTTATCCGTTAGCCTTCTTCCTTCCAGTTGTTTTACAGCCTCAGCAGCTAGCTGCTGAGTGTTGTAAAAGGGTACTACATAACCATCCCCACCATAGCCTGTTATATAAAAATAACTACACTCCTCATTGACATCGGATAAGCCATATACATCTGCCAGCCTTGTCAGGCTGTTTCTATCATAAACTAGGCCTACTTTGGACTTGTCTTCTCCTTGTGTCAATAAAATCACCTTATTTTGGGCCTTAAAGCATCTCACCTCTTCCAGTACATAAGGCAAATCTTCTGCTACTTCTTCCTCGCTGCCGTCTTTCAAATCAATGATTTTGACATGGGTATCCTCATAACCTACCCAAAGCTTGTTTTCTCCTTCTTCAAAATAGATACAATGAATAGGGGCATACTCACTGAGTTCTTGCTCATAGACTACTTTATCATCTGTTATATGGATGACTTGAAGTGTCTGATCCTCTTTCACCAGACCAATAAGCCCGAGCTGTTTATCTCCTGTAAAATAACTGACACCCTCTTGTATTGGCTCTATACTTTGCTTTTCTGTATCTATGAGGCAAAGCTTATTATTTGTGTCTCTTATCATAAGCTGGCCCTTACCTAGTAGGAGTGCCTCTTGAAGGCTGGTCTCATCATAAGAAATAAAAGCTTTTTCTTCAAAGCGTTGTGCATCTAAGATAAGGATACCCTCCTGATAAATGCAATACATTTCTTGCCGTATCTCGTCTTCTATCATTTGAAGTAAAAAGCGATACCGCCCCTCTAATGGCGTAACTCCTTTCACCTCTTTCCCTGATAGCACCTCCCAAAGCTTTATACTATTATCTTGGAGGGTATAAAAATACTCGTCATCCCTTAGAAAGCCTTGCTCAGTAATATACCCTTCAGACTCCAAGCCAGCTACAAATGTCTTTCCATTATCTTTATAGAAATGAATCGAGTCATTTGAATCTTTTGCATAAACATACTGCTTCACTGGGCTAACACCTATATTTACAATATACTCATTCTCTTTATTAACTTGGGTTTCTTCCTGTCCTGTTAGCCATCTATAGCTATAAATCTTTTTATCCCCTTTTCCTGTCATCACACCTACACCCCCTCCAAAATCAAAAGAGGTTATATCGCCTTCATGGTCAATGTCCACATCAGAAAAAAATACCGTATCCTCAAAAGGTAACAGCTGAACCTTGCCCTTACTCGTGGCCACATAGGCATAGTTTCCTAAGCAAACATAGTCTACAATAGAAGCATCTTGTATGTATTCTTTTATACTCTCCCCTGTGGAGTGGTTAAGAATATAAAACCTTTGGTTTTGTAACACGGTGATGGGTTCCTCTTCATCAGGCACTACACGAAGCTTAGTAAGATAGCCTTGTGTAAACTCACGTTTCCACTTTGTCACCAATTGCTCATTCTCTATGGTCATGCTCTTTATTTGACTCGTACCTAATTGTTTTAAATCCTCTAGCACATCCTCATTGAGTGGATTGAGTGCAAGGATGAACTGGCCTTCCTGTGTACAGGTTATGTCCTCAATACGATACTCCCCTTGCTGCTCCCCTTGGAGTAATTCGCCTTTATCTAAGTCAACCGCCCAGAGCTGGTTCCAATTCCCTATTAGCATATGCTTTGTCGCTTCGTTATTAGCCATAACCCATTTACCAATAGACTCACCTTCTGGTAAAGCCACACGTTTGACTAGACTACCATCCTTTACATGAAGGATCAGTAATTGATCTTCGCCTATGACCCCCATCTTTTCTTCATCCAAGAGCTTAAAATAAGCATTCTGAATAGCTTTCTCCCATTTCACCCTGCCATCTATTGCGTTAATAAGCTGCAATTTATCTTCACTATAAAGAAGTATTTCCTCTTCATTGACAAACTGGATAAAGTCATCTCGCCATCTACTATCTGAGACCGCCTTATTAACTAGGAGCTTTGAGCTTGTCATATCCCATATCTGGATGTACCCATTTTCACTTATACTCACAGCCTTTGTAGCCTCTGGCGACAACCTGACCTGATTCAGTACATTGGTATACTCCAGTGTTTTATCTGGTCTCATGCCCATATCAAAATTGTAAGTATAAAGTGCATTGGCTAGAGCATATTGCACTTCCTTCATAATGGGGCGTTCAGGATGTTCAAAGTCAGTGGGTAAGGCTTCTAAGGCCACTAGAAGCGCTCGCATTCTATCGCCTTTTTCTAGCAACCGAGTCGATTGGTCTGCAAGTGCCCTAGACTGCGTAGCTAATTTGGCATTCATCTGTGCTTCTATCTCCTTTAATCGCCAACCATTATAAATGCCAAAAGCACCAACACTTAATACCCCAAGAGCTATTCCCAACATCACACGTCTATTTTTTCTTTCCTTATGCCTCTGTCTTAGATCATCAAACGAACAACCTAAAATTGGGGCTATAATACGTAAAATCTCTGTTTTAAATTTATGGGCTCTCTCCTTTTGATTCTCCCCACGAATATCCGCAGCCAACGGCTCTATGTCTTCTTGAATGACCATTTCACTGCCATCTGCTAGTACTATTTTTTTATCCTGTACCCTTAAAATTTGAGGAATAGTTTGCTCCGGAGTGCCTTCGACTAAGAGTATTAAAATCTGAGCTTGCCTCCCTAACTCCTTAAAGGTTTTAACCTCATGCATCACCCATTCGGATTCAACTGTTTTAGAGGAGCAAATGAGGATTAAATACCTGGACCTTTTTAATGCGTTTTCTAATTCATTGGCTAGGTCTCCACTTGTGACAAGCTCTTCCTTATCTTGAAAAATCCTTGCGATGCCTTTTTTGCCTAGTTTCTTTGCAAGTGCCTTAGGTAGTTTATAGCTCTCTAATGTTTTAAGTACTTTTTCTGCCGCCCAACTATCAATGGGCAAGTGGCGATAACTAATAAAGGCATCATATAAATAGTCGTTTTCTCCCATACTTTTCCCCTTTATCACTCACACGAGTAAGTGTTATTTCATTCCTATAGGTATAATTGTAATATTTATTCAGATTTTTCTCAATAATATAATTCACACAAATAACCTATTGATTTACTTCCTTGATATTTTGTAAGCGACGGATCCACTCCCCACCGTGTGGCAATTTCTATCACTGATTCTTCGTCTGGGAATGTACAATCCTCCCCTTCTTCATTCTCACTGTAAGGTAATTTAATAAGACCTAACGCTCTTTCTTCTTCTGCCAAAACACCATCATTCCATGGAATCTCTCCATTGTCCTACTATAGGCTTTCGTCCTTTTAAAAAAGCCTCCTTTAGTCTTCATTTATTGAAACAGAATCTCCTTCCCAAGCTTCAATCCTATCCATTTTCTCCATCATCTTTAGCGTTATTTCCATAGGTACTACCCTTTCTCTCTTTTGGTAACGCTGCATTAATAGTTCATAAGGGACTTCAAGATAAATAAATTTCACTCGGGCGCCATAATTGGTGAAAAACTTACAAAGCTGGCTGCGTGTATCATGCATAATATTCGTTGCATTCCATACAAAGGACTGTTTCTGTCTAAGGTAAACCTTAGCTTCCTCCTTAGCAATGGCCACCACCTTCTTCGTATGTTCTTTAGGCTTTAAATGATTTCTTTCTCTAATAACATCTAATGATATCATGGGAAGTTTCCCAAGATGCTTCGCGATATAGGTGTCTTTGCCTGATAAAGGAATGCCCACCATAATGTATACATCAAAGCTTCTAGGATCATATACCTCTTCACCATACCAAATACGCTGCTCATTTAAGTACAAGTACCTGGAATAACTATTGAAGAATTTCATAGGCTCCTTATAACACCCTAGCTCCATTGCATATTCCCTATAATAATCTACCTTTTGTAAGCTCTCTTTTTGATCATCACATATTCTTCCTAAGACATCGGCCTTAGTAATAAGGTAAAGCCATTCCAGATTCGTGCAGAGGCTTGCCTTGATTAGTGCATAGTCAGGATTTGCTTTTTCCATAAATAGCAGGGGTAAGCCGTGATAACGAATAAGTGCTGCAACTTGCTCACGCATTTTAAAATCTATCTCATATTTTGCCGCATACTTTTTATAGATGAGCGCACGAAATACCTTTGGGCCTATGATGGTATGCTTAGGTGATGCCCACTCACCCTCTACTTCTCTCGTACATATTAGTTTTCCAATATCATGAAAAGCTGCCGCTAAATAAACAATCTTCTTTTCTTCTTCTCCCAGCACCTCCCACTCTTTACATGTCAGTAACGCCTCACATACCTTCTTCGTATGGCAAAAAACATCGCCTTCACCATGAAAAAGTGGGTTTTGCTTAACTCCTCGTAATTGATTGAGTTCAGGAAAACAGTCACATATTGCTTCAAAATTAAATTCCCATTTTATCATCTTCCCTCACCTACTCCCCATAAATATCAATTCCAGCTTTAAGTTTGTTAGGCACAATAGGGCGACTTAACCAATGTGTACTACTATCTAGTATGGTGTTGGTAAACGAATGGCGTACATATTTTACCCGTTGGAGCACATGGTCGTCCTCCTCTATTTTTACATAAAGCCCCTCCATTAGTCTTGATGAATCTGTTTGTTGCTTAATAAGTGCTGTCTCTAATCCTAATGCCTTGCTCGTTTCCTCTAAGCACTTTTCCCAGTTCTCTGACTTAAAGTGGGAAACACCTAAATAAGATTTAAGCTTCTCAAAATGCTCCACCTTCCCTTCATACAATACCAAAACAGATTGAATAAAAGGATAAGGGGCTAACATCTCACGTCTACGCTTCGTGCTTAAAAAACACTTTTCTTCCTTATCATAAATATCAAACGCCATAAAATAATGAGTAAGCTCATCATAAAAAACCGTATGTTTTGCATAAAGCCATTCACCATACATAATATAACGACTTCCTAATAGCTTAAATAAAGCGACCCGATGACAATTTGCCCATGTCTTAAATAAATCAAAATGTCTTTCACCATAACCGCCGTTTAGATAATGGCCTCGGCATTGCAAATACAGCTTGCCCTTTTGGTCAAAGCTAATACCACTATTGGCACCATCCACCTTTTCCTCAACAACCATAAAACGCCCAGCAATACTTTCAAATGCCACTGTATTTAAATCTTCATCCCCGCTCTGGATACAAGAGCCAGTAATATGCTTTGTACGGGGATACTTTATAATTTGTTCCATAAAAAATGCCTCCCTTTAGCATGTATTTTTATCTATCACAAACACACCTAAAAAAGAGACTCTTTTAGAAGTGTGTCATGTCTATTCCTTAATAAAAAAGCGCAACACAAATAAGACTTAACCCTTATTTGCTTTTCCGTGCTTTCCTTTTAAGTTATTACATGACATACTTCCTCGCTTCCTATTATTTGTTACCTATTATATTTTAATTTTTAGATTATTTCAACATTTACTTAATTCCCGCTTTTTCATTCACTACTTCTATACTATTCTAAGTGGTATTCACTTGATCTTGGCAGATGCCAAAATATCCTCCGTTGTTAGGGCAGATAAATGATCCAAAAGAGCTACTCGGAAGTTGCCGTTTCCCTTTTCGTTTCCATTATCATTCCCTCTCAACTGGAAACACCAGGTCCCTCGCTATTTAGTTGCCTTATCCATTAGCCCTTCTTCCCAAATTTCATGGGGCAGACATTTCTACACTGATGACATTCTACAGTGCCAAATCCTCTTGCTGTTTTGCCATAAGCATTGGGCCTACAAAGCTTCTGATTGACCCGTCCCTCCTCTATAGCCTGTACAGGGCAACTCGCGATACATTGGTTGCAGCCTTCGATACAAATATTTTCACAGAGTGCATCAGACTCCAATTCTAAGTCTGTCAGTATGACTCCAATGGTCAATAAATTCCCAAAGGTGGGGTGTAGTAAGAGAGAGTTTTTACCTAACTGACCTATTCCACACAAAACAGCCGTATGTTTCATAGAGATTAGGCCCTTAGCTGTAAGATTTTCAGGTTCCCAATAATCATTGGGCGCATCACAAGGAATGGGAATGGCAAGACCTCCAAACTGCTTCTCGATTTCTTTTGCCCCTAAGACAGCTATTTCATCTACCTTTGCCGTTAAAATGGGGTCATTAAAATGGGCATAGATGCATCTTGGTTCTACCGCCATGATCCCTTTTGGAAGTGCCACTCCTATAGCAATAACGGACTTGCACCCTTCATAAAGATCTAGAGGTGAAAAGCCCTTGGGGGCCTTTTGAAATCGGTCTATGGCACCTATGCCACACACATCTGCTCCTAGTGTAAATAATATTTGCTTGATTTGTTGTTCTTTTTGCTTTTTCTCCATCTCTCTCACTCCCTCATTTTTTCCTTCAACTGAAATTATCCTATCTTTGACCTCTTTATTGACTCTCTTTCCTCTTCATGGTAGCATAAATAAAAGAATATTAAAAATAGATTGTTTTTATTGATTTAATCTCATTTTCAGATGATAGGGAGAATGCTCATGGAAATCAAACAGCTTCATACCTTTATAACCTTATGCCAGCTTCAAAATTTTACTAAGACTGCAGCTGAGCTTCACTATGCCCAGTCCAATGTCACCACCCAAATCCAACAGTTAGAAAACGAACTGGGTGTCAAATTATTTGAACGCTTAGGTCACCATGTGGCTTTGACACACAAGGGAAAGGAATTACTCCCTTATGCACGGCAAATCCTACTTCTTAATGAAGAGGCCAAAAATAGGCTATCTGAGGTAAGGAATGGACAGCTTACTATTGCGGCCTCTGAATCTCTTTGCGTCTACCGTCTCTCCTCCGTCCTTAAATTATTCCGGACAGAGCACCCTGAAATAGAACTCCATCTCCAAATGCTAGACACTTCTGATTTCACACCTCTACTTGCTCAGAATGTGGTGGATGCTGCCTTTGTCTTGGAGCTTCCCGTATCCCACCCTGCCTTAGAAATTGCCTATAAAAAAAGAGAGGACATTGGCATTTTTGCCCTTCCCTCTCATTCTCTTGCTAATAAGGCCTCTCTAAAGGCTTCTGATTTTCAACACCAAGCCTTTATTTTAACAGGGCAAGGCTGCTGCTATCGCAAACTGTTTCTAGAGGCTATGGCTCTAGCTAATGTCTCTCCCACCATCGTCCTAGAAACCAGCAGCCTCCAAGTTATTAAAGAGACTGCCCTAAGTGGCTTAGGTCTTTGTGTCCTACCCCTTATGGCAGTAGAAAAAGAGCTCCAGGAGCAAAAGCTCATTCAGCTCCCTTATCACCTGGATTTTCCCATCTTGTCACAACTCATTTATCACAAGGACAAATGGATTTCTCCTGAACTCACTGCTTTTATTAACCTACTCCTGCATTCACTGTAATACAACATAGCTTCTTATTTAATCCTTACATTATGTTCTTTATTCCTAGTAGCATTACCATTAGGATTGTTGATAACAGGTGGCTGCAATGTGACAGTGCGTACAAATTTGCACATAGATTGTACCAGCAGATTCTATATCATCTGAACTAAGCTGTGCCAAATGCTTCATTCTTTTACCACAGTGAGGGCACACCGAATAATGGGCGTCATCTACCCATTGTGGCCAACCACCTATTGCACTACCTTCAAATTTAGTACAGTAATTTTTAGAAACAGACTGCTTAGTAAGTACTAATGGATACTTCTCCCTCATTTCTTCCAGTGTTTCATATTCATAAATACAGTAGTCCTCACTTTCAAAAGGCATAACTTCACTTTCACCATTCTCTTGGTACTTACAAAAAATCCAGTCCGTGGCCCATGGTATGCAGCTTAAACACGTTTTAATGCTAATCTTTCCCCTAATGCCCAAAAAGGCTAAACGCTCATCTCGTCCATCTATTGTTAATAAATTAAAATAATTCCCTTGGCAATTAGGACATTTATTCTTTGCTACTTCTCCAACTAGGACTTCTTCTCCGTCATTCTTTTTCCTTTTCTCTAGACCATAGCAGGTACTATAAGTTAGCTCTTCCCTTTGTCCTTTATCATTTATATACCAGTTGCCTACAAAAGCATAGTCACTAGGTCCCACATATAATTTTTCTCTCCACTTTCTAGGATGTGCTTCCCATCTTTTAAAAGCCTCACACACCTTCTCATCTCCAATAGTAGCTAATACTACTAAAATATTACTAACCCTAAGTTTTTCATCAATTTGCTCACTGTCTAACATCTTTATATATGCATCTCTTATTTGCTCAGTTGCATCTTTATAAAGAATAGCAGGATACAATATTTTCTTTTCGAATGCTATCTTAGCAAAAATTAAGCTGTTGATTCCTGCATAACGTATGAGTTCTTCACATAAATGAGTCTTACCTTTCTCCGCTAGTTCTGTTTTTGCTTCTTCAATCTTTAAATCCAATTCTTCTTGTGTCAATTGGACATACTTTTTTAATAGTTGAGACATATTATCCTCACCCTTCTACATTCTTATCTTTATCCTTACTAAAAATAGATAACTATAATGGTCCTTCTCTATGTATAACCATCTCATAGAGTAAATGTGATTTATTTTTTTATTAATTTTAACATAATATTCATATATTTCAAATGTTTTAGATTTAGATAAAGCACTTAAAGAAATGGAACCTAAGAAGTAGTCTTTTTTAAATTTCTATTATCCTTATGTTTTACTTTCGTTTATACTAGGATTAAGCTTAAAACGCGTTGTATGCTAATATCGAGTTAATCATCCACAAAGGAGAAATATTTTATGAGTCATAGGGTAGGCAAGGAAGCCTATAAAAATCTGGAAGCACGTCTCAATCATTTTCCACAAGGTGCACCACCTTCTAAGACCCTCTATCAAATTTTAGAGCTTCTCTTTTCGGAGGAAGAAGCCCGTCTTGCTGCCCTATTACCTGTACGCCCCTTTAGCATTCAAAAAGCAGCTAAAGTCTGGGGCTTAAGCGAACATCAAACGTTACTTAAGCTGGAACACTTATGCAGTAAGGGTGTCCTTTTAGACTTAACCGACGAAGGGGGACAGGTGACTTATTTTTTACCCCCACCTATGGTAGGCTTTTTTGAGTTTTCCCTTATGCGAACCCGTGGTGATATCGACCAAAAGGTATTAAGTGAACTCTATCATCAATACCTTGCTGTGGAAGAAGATTTTATAAAAGATTTATTTTGGGGAACTGAAACCAAATTTGGACGTACCTTTGTCAATGAAAGTGTCCTAAGCCGGGACAATGCCATTCATGTCTTAGACTTTGAACGGACCACCCATTTACTCAAAACAGCTTCTGCTATTAGCCTGAGTATGTGCTATTGCAGACATAAGATGCACCATCTAGGCCATGATTGTTATGCCCCTATGGAAACTTGCATGACCTTTGGTCCAACGGCTCATTCTCTTAGCAAACAAGGCTATGGACGCCTTATAGATTTTGAAGAAGCTTTAGATCTTCTTCATCAATGCTATGACTACAATCTGGTACAGTGTGGTGAAAATGTAAGAGAAGGGGGAAGCTTCCTCTGCAACTGCTGTGGCTGTTGTTGTGAAGCCATGACTACTGCCAAACGCTTTGGCCTCGTTAATCCTATTGAAACCACTGCCTTTATCCCCACTATGGATATGACGAACTGCATCCATTGTGGCAAATGCCAAAAAGTCTGCCCTATCGCTTGTATTGAGAACATTGCTGCCGAATCTGGCCAAGTGGAACTGGCTCCCAACCCTAATCTCTGCTTAGGCTGTGGGATTTGTGTCCGTAACTGTCCCAAGAAATGTATTACCCTTCTGAGAAGAGAAAAACAGATTCTTACCCCTGTAAATACTACTCACCGCACCATTCTAATGGCCATTGAAAAAGGCACCTTGCCCCATTTAATCTTTGACCAAGGTACCTACAAGAGCCATCGTGCTATGGCAGCTGTTTTATCTGTTATTTTAAAATTGCCACCCATTAAGCAAGTGATGGCGAGTAAGCAAATGAAATCCATTTACTTAGATCACTTACTGCGTAGCAAAAAATAATATTGAAAAGCTATGAATTTCCTTATAACAAGGTTTTCATAGCTTTTTCCTATGTATAATAGTTATTCGTATCTATGCGTTGAAAGACAAATACTACTACTGTTCCAAAACAGATGTACAATGTGGACAGCGTGTTGCCTTAATTGCGATTTGGCTATAACAGAATGGACATTCTTTTGTGGTTTTCTCTTTAGCAGGTTCTTTTACTTTTTTATCACCCATATGACTTAATTTATTCATCCCTTTAATTAATAAGAAAATTAAAAACGCCATAATGATAAAGTTGATGATTGCTGTTATAAAAGCGCCATAGCGAATATGAACCTCCCCTATGGTTATAACTAAAGCACTAAAATCCTCTTTTGCAAATATCCCAATAATAGGTGAAATAACGTCATCCACTAGAGATTTCACAATCCCTTGAAAGGCTCCTCCTATAATCACACCCACTGCTAAATCTAAAACATTTCCTCTAAGGGCAAACTCTTTAAATTCATTAAGAAATTTTTTCATCTGTCACCTACTCCTTTATGACTTAAAATGTTTCTTTATCCATTATATCGTAATACCCATTTTTTACAAGTGTCAAAAAGTTTACTATACTTTATCCAAAAATGGTCTTGCAAACTTATGATTAAAGAATTCGATTAATGGTCCCATAAAAAATGCTGTAATTAGGGTACCTACACCTACCAATGTAGGAATCTCATTCATCGTTCCACCACCTACCAAAAAAATACAGATTCCCATGACAACACACACTAAATCGGTGCAAATTCTAATATACTTGAACTTTCCTTTCTTCCAAGTATGACTCATTACAAGGGCTACCGCATCATAGGTAGAAACACCTAGATCTGCTGTCATATAAAAGGCAGACCCAAAGCAAATAATAACAATCGCTACTAATAGACAAAGCACTCTCACTAGCATAGAAGGACTCTCCATGAGCCTTTGTAAAAATTCATAAGTAAACTGTGTAATATAGCCTAGTAAGAATAGATTGATAAACGTAGCTATTCCGATGTAATGCCTGTCTGCAAATAAGGCAAATAGCAAAAGCACAGCATTGACTATCAGATATAATGTGCCAAAAGATATAGGGATTAATTGATCTAACCCACTCATAAGAGACTGAAAAGGGTCTACCCCAAAAGCTGCAATCTTAAAAACACCTACACTAATCGCACAAATGATAACACCAAAAAATGACATAAAAATTCTTCTTGTTTTTCTTTGTTCCACGTTATATGCTCCTTTCACAAGCGGTACACTGTATATTATAGATGTTCTTTATATAAAGGAATATGATTTGTCCTTCTGCTAGAGTGAATTCAAAATACAAGATTACCACGCCAAATCAAAATATCCCTAGTAATATATTTCGACACATTTTCTTAAAAACTTCTACCTCCCGGCACAAAAAAGACATTTCTTTAAAACCAGATGCCATAATCTCCTATACTTTTTTATTCTTCCTACTTAAAAACAAAAAACCTAAAAGTCTTTTCACAACAGACTTTTAGGCCATTTCTCTTCTTATTTTAAGTCCAATACCTTAAATTAGACGGCTCAGATAAATGTGTTCATTCTAGTTATGTCTCTTTCATCAGCTTATTAACTGCTTTGAGAAGAAGGTTCCAAAACAGCTTATGCAGCGTATGTCCTTATTTGTATAATAATAATCTAA
>JAEYNQ010000075.1 GCA_023412455.1 Bacillota bacterium | reverse complement strand
AAACAAAATCATCCTTAGGAGTGGCTATAGGCATAGTCTATTGGCTTGTGGTAACAGCAATTTTTCTTGCACTTGGATTTACGGGAAGAGAGTGGAAAAGCTGTGGTCTTATTTGGCCCATCGCGGGGGTTCTGTTTCCTGCCATTCTTACCATAGTGAATTTGTTTGAAAAAAAGTAACTTTAAAAGAAAATGGAGGAGATCTAAATGACCATACAAAGGCGAGTAGGATTTACATATTTTTTATTGGCATTATTAGCTTTTGCTGCATTGGGATTAGAAGTACTTTTAGCTTTTTTTATTGAACCTCTAGTATATGGGGCACAGATGCAACAATGGTCAGTATTACAAATGATCCTGCATTGGTTAGTTACTTGCACACTGTGGGGAATGGTTAGTAGTGTATTGATTCAATTTGCAAGTCAAAGATTAGATTTTGATTTTTTAAAGAGAGGTAACCGAGTAAAACCATGGCAGTGGACATTGATTATAGGTATTGTTGTGGCAAGCTTAGTCCTATCCTATAGGGACTGGAATGGATTTAAAATAGTTATGGAATTTCATAAAAAGGGAGGACTAAAGTACCTTTTTCAATATATATACTATGTTTTTGAAACGGTTCTATTTATGCTTATTTTAATATTTGCTCAGAAAGCATTTGAAGAATGGTTTCCTATAAAGAATATTCCATATGGTGGAATCATCGTGGCCATTACATGGGGGAGTGGACATTTTTTTACAAAAGACATTGGAACAGGAATACTATGTATGCTTTCTGGTTTAGCATTTGGAAGTGTGTATCTTTTACTTAACAGAGATATTCGAAAGACATTTCCTGTTTTATTAATGATGTTTGTTTTATAAGCTACACGATGTATAATAAGTTATATAATAGATTGTATTATAAATGGATGGGGGATACATACGATGAAGAAGAAATTTATGGTAGCGGGGGTTATTGCACTAAGCCTATGTTTTTCATTAGGAGCAGCTACAGGGATTAAAATTCAAGCAGAGTTAATGAATCAAAAAATGAATGTTAATGGTAAGGAATATGTTAAGGAAATAATTAGTTATAAGGGGAAAACTTATGTGCCATTAAGGGATCTAGGGAATATGCTTAATGTACCAATAGATTATAAAGAGGGCATAGTATACGTTGGAAAAGAAGCACCGGCTGATGAGTGGGTAGAAGTAGAAGATGGAGATGAACTAGAATATACAACGACGTGGATCAATGAAGGGCTTAGTGCTGTTTGTCTTACCACCATAAGTAAAGTTTATCTTGATTTCCCTTTAACAGCTCAGGGGCAGCTAGAAGCATTAATAGTCAATGAGCATAATACAGGGGCTATGATAATCAATAAAAGTAGCATCGAGAAGATAGGTGATAAAGAAATTATATATATAGAAGCAGATGCAGAGGATATGCCATTTATAGCAAGCTATCAAGTTTTAGATAATGGAAAGGTGATAACTATCATTTTGTTTAAGGAGGATGGTAGTGACCCTAGTAGCTTAAAAGATCAATTAATGCGTATTTTAAGTGAGTAGGTCGTAGGTATGGCAATATTAGCCTTCTTTAGCCAGTGCATAATAGTAGAATTAAAGCATGAAAAAAGGAATGGGGTAGGTGAATTATGAAGAAGAAAGTGATTGTAGCAGGACACATTTGTTTGGATATCACGCCTATTTTTAAAGATAAAAAAGTAGAACATCTGGAAGATATATTGGCACCAGGCAAATTGGTACAGATGGGGGGAGCAGATGTACATACTGGTGGAGCTGTGGCAAACACCGGCTTGGCCATGAAACGCTTAGGTGCAGATGTGAGGCTTATGGGCAAAATCGGAAAAGATGCCTTTGGAGATATGATTTTAAAGATACTAAAGCAGTATGAGGCAGAGTCGGATATGCTCATTTCTGAAGAACTATCGACTTCTTATTCTGTTGTGCTTGCAGTGCCAGGAATTGATCGGATCTTTCTCCATCATCCAGGAGCAAATCATACATTCCAGACAGAGGATATTGGGGAGGAAGCATTAAAGGAGGTTTCATTATTTCATTTTGGTTATCCACCTCTTATGAAATCCATGTATGAGAATGACGGCAAAGAGCTTTTGACTCTGATGAAGAAAATGAAGTCAATAGGTATTGCTACCTCTATGGATATGGCCAGTGTGGATCCAGACTCAGAGGCTGGACAAGTGGATTGGAGAGCTATATTAAAACAAGTTCTTCCCTATGTTGATTTTTTTGTGCCTAGTGTAGAAGAACTCTGTTTTATGCTCGACCAACCACGCTTCCTGAAGTGGCAGGAAAGGGCACAGGGGCGAGACATTACAGAAATGCTGGAGGTAGAGGCAGATATCAGACCTTTGGCTGAGCAATGTATGGCGTTAGGAGCAAAAGTACTCTTAATCAAATGTGGTGCACCAGGTATGTATTACTGTACAGCAGATAGGGAGGCGCTTAGGCCTCTAGCAGAAAAGCTGCCATTACAAGTAAAAGAGTGGGCCAGTAAACAGGGCTTTGAAAAGAGTTATGTCCCAGAAAAAATAGTATCGGCAACAGGCGCAGGGGATACCAGTATCGCAGCATTTTTAACAGCCATGCTGGAGGGCTGTTCATTGGAGGAGTCACTTCAATTAGCAGTAGGAACAGGAGCTTCATGTGTTGCAGCATACGATGCACTAAGTGGGCTAAGATCCTTGGAGGAGCTTAGAGAAAAGATTAAGCAAGGCTGGAAGAAAAAAGAGAGGTAAGAGGAAAGGATGATAAAATGTTAGTAAACATGAATGCTATTTTACTTCCTGCAAAAGAAGGGGGCTATGGTGTCGGCTTCTTTAATGCAGTCAATGTAGAAATGGCTAGGGCCATTATAGAAACAGCTGAAGAGCTTCAGGCACCCGTTATGGTAGGATCAGCGGAAGTACTTCTTACAGCTATGGAGCTAGAGAGGGTGTCCGAGTATCTCATCCCTATGGCAAAAAAGGCAAGTGTACCCGTATGCGTGCACTATGACCATGGACTGACCTTTGAAAAATGTATGGAGGCTCTAAAGTTAGGCTTCACTTCCATCATGTATGACTGTTCCACATCAGCCTATGAAGAGAATGTTAAGCATGTGGCAGAGCTGGTTAAAATCTGCCATGCCATGGGCGTTACTGTAGAGGGAGAATTAGGTCATGTGGGTGATAATGTAGGGGCAGGAAAATTGGAAAACCCAAGTGATTACTTTACAGACCCAGAGACTGCAGTTGATTTTGTAAAACGAACAGGTGTAGATGCTCTAGCAGTTGCTGTAGGCAATGCCCATGGAGATTATGCATTTCCTCCAAAACTGGATTTTGAACGCATCCAGACTATTTCCAGGAACACCAATCTTCCCTTAGTGCTTCACGGCGGCTCAGGACTAACCGATGCTGATTTTAGGGAAGCCGTCAAACGAGGGGTATCAAAAGTCAATATCTTTACAGATATTGACAAGGCTGGAAAGCGTGGTATAGAAGTGGGAATTGCTGCTGGAGAAAAAACCATGATGGGACTCATCCCCTATGAGATAGAAGAGATGAAAAAAGTAGTCAAAGAAAAGATTCAACTGTTTGGCTCACAGGGGAAGACAAGATAAATGACAGACTTGACGTCATAGAAAGGGTAATGAGGTAAAGAAGGATGAATGGGGTTTGTTTATAATGAGTAGAAAAGCAGTGGTCTATCGAAGGGTAGACTGCTTTTTTGTTGTAAACACAAAAATTGTAAAGTATAATAATTTTATTAAAATATTTTAAATAATTAGAAAATCAATATCTATTCATTCATTTTGCGCATTATATGAGTTTACTTATAGGTTATAAAAGGGAGATTTGCGCTATGGGAAAGTTAATGTACACTTACAGCTACATTGGGAAAAGTGGCAGATACACTACGAAAGTCAAAGGTGTGGAGTATCTGGTGGGATTAGTCATAGAATTATAATTTGAGGAGAGAATGATTATGAAAAAAACCTATAAGGTATTAGACGGTATAGCCTTGATTATGAAAAGACTCCTTAAGATATTAGGTTGTATAGTCTTGGTGCTTATTATAGCTATCTTAGGATGGATAATTTTTATTCCCATAGTCAACGATAGTACAGCCGAGCAAGTGGCGAAGAGGTTAGAAGAAATACCATTACCTGAAAAAACTGAACTCCTAGAAACAAAGTCACTGGCTGGAAAATTAGTTGGTTGTGGAAATGGAATGCAGTATTTTGGAGCCATACTAGTAAAAAGCGATTTGGCTTTAGATGAGCTAAAAGTATATTATGGGAAGTATGCTAATGATGAATACGAATGTATAGTGGAGATTCAGGATACTCAACAGATTCAACAGGTAGAAAATGAAGATCTTGTATTTGATTCGGATATGGATAGCGGTGATTATTTTATAGTTTATTCATGGGAAGATAATGGCAATTTTTTGTGTGCCTTAGATTTACGGGCAAATTGAATAAAGAAAAATAAAAATTTAAGGTATTCGGTTGATTGCACAGGATGGGCCGTATATTTATATGACTATTCAGGCATAGAATGAGCAAAATTCAAAGATATTAAGTAGGGCCATAAATCAATATTATGTTAAGAACCCAATATATCATACTCACTTGGGGAAAGTTTGGGAAAATACACTGTTATTAAAAGGAGATGCTGTAATGAAAAATAGAGGGACAGAGGTATTGCAGACACAAAGGTTGGTACTGAGAAGGATTGTGCCTGAGGATGCGTCCAGTGTATACGCGTGGATGAGCGATCCAGAAGTATGTAAGTATGAACGTTGGACACCCCATACAAGTATTGAGTATAGCTATGGCTATATTAGGGAGGTATTTCATTATGAATGTGCGAGTACTTATCAATGGGGCATTGATAGGGGGGGAGGTTTGATCGGTTCTGTCAGCGTGGTGGGAGTAGACGAACAGGATCAAAAGGCTGTGCTTGGTTACTGTATTGCCCGTAAGCATTGGTCAAATGGTTACGCTACGGAAGCCGTTGGTGCAGTTTTACACTTTATGTTTACAGAAGTGGGCATCAATCGGATAGAGGCTTCCCATTCCATAAACAACCCAGCGTCGGGAAGGGTTTTGGAAAAATCCGGCTTCCATGAGGAGGGCTTTGCTAAAGAATACTATCGCTGCAGCCTTGGCTTCCAGGACAGCCGTTTATTTGCA
This sequence comes from Bacillota bacterium, assembly GCA_023412455.1. GTDB lineage: Bacteria > Bacillota > Clostridia > Lachnospirales > Cellulosilyticaceae > Sporanaerobium. The sequence continues at coordinate 815 of JAEYNQ010000075.1, read as the reverse complement.
CTCACTCGGAGTGACTATATGGCTAGCCTATCTGTGAAGAAATCATACAAATAATCCTGACATTTTTGAACTCAAAATGTCAGGATTATTTTAGTTTTTACTGTTAGAGTTTACTTTGAAAGGGAGGTAAAAAATATGCAAAAAGTAAAAGTAAACTATTTAGAATTAGCTGGTACAAGCTATGAAATTGGAAAACAGTTGGCACTTAAAACGGATGCTCAAGAAATGTATAGAAAGGCACCAAAGTACTTTAGCGAAGAAGCTATGGAGGAAGCCTTGGAGGTCTATAAAAAGTGTTGTCCTGGAATTCTAGAAGAGCTACGGGGATTCTCAGATGTAAGTGGAATCAGTGTGAAAGATATGGCGTATACTTGGATGACCTATTTGGTGCCAAGATGTAGTGGAGTCGCCATAAGTGGAGAACACATGACAGATGGTCATACCAGGCTTCTACGCAATTATGAATTCGGTATAGGAGAAGAGGATATGACGCTTTGCCGTACCTGTGTGGAGGGCAAATATTCCCATGTAGGTGGAATGATTACGCGCTTTGGAAGAACGGAGGGGATCAACGATCAAGGATTAGCAGTATCGATGTCTTCCTGTGGCATACCCGTAAGCAATATACCTCAGATGAGAGCACCAGAGGTAAAAGGACTGCAGTTTTGGGCAGTCATCAGAGTCTTACTAGAGAACTGTAAAAATGTAGAGGAGGCGCTAGAATTACTTAAAAACATTCCAGTGGCATTTAATATCAATCTTTACCTTGCAGATTGTGGAGGAAATGTAGCTTTGTATGAGACGATAAATGGACA
>JAEYNQ010000042.1 GCA_023412455.1 Bacillota bacterium | reverse complement strand
GATAGAAAGACACAGAAGATTTATGAAATAAATAGTGATGGTTCCAAGGTTGAAGTAGCTAGTCGTGCAAGAGAGGGGCGTTATAGTGAAAGAGTTGCAGAAAAAGCCTGAGATAGTTGTATTTGCTGGGCCAAATGGTTCAGGCAAAAGCACTTTTACAGAATTACTAAAACCTCCTATGGACTATATCAATGCAGATGAAATAAAGAAAAGTTTAAAATGCTCAGATTTAGAAGCAGCACAGTTAGCTGAAAAGCAACGAGAGGACCACCTTAATAAGATGGAAGAATTTTGTTTTGAAACCGTAATGTCTACAGAACGTAATTTGTGCTTATTACGTAGAGCCAAAGAGAAAGGATATTTTATTCGGTGCTATTATATTTTAACAGCTGATCCTATGATTAACATTTATCGTGTAGGATCTAGAGTGAAAGCTGGAGGGCATGATGTTCCAACAGAAAAGATAATTACTAGGTATGACAGAGCCTTAGAATTAGTCAAGCAAGTTGTTGCCGTCAGCGATATCTGTCATATATATGATAACTCTGAAGAAAGACCATTTAGGATATTTAAAAAGAGAAAAAATGAATGTTATTATGATACCTGTGAGGATTGGCATGAAGAAGATATAAAGCTTTTAACACAGGTAGAATATATGGAAGAAAAGAAGTTAAATTAATTCAACTTTCTGTCGAGTTGTTGTGTGGTAACTTTAGTTTAACACAGAAAAGTCACTATGGCCTTTTTATTAGTTCAATTTCATTTTACAATTAACCATGCAAATTTCATTAAATTTTATAGCCAAGATAGGAAAGCAGCAGAAGGATAAGTCCTAATAGATTTTATCTTTCTGCTATTTTTTAGTGATAACACGGGGGTTTTTAAGAAAAATAACGACTAACTAGACAAAGGATAAAAGAAAGGAGGCAAGCTACTATGAGGACATTAAAAAAGCAATGCATATAGCCTTACTTATGTGTTTTGTAGGAAGTTTATTAACAGGCTGTGGTAATAGCACACCTATTCAAAAATGCGTGATTGCTACTGAAAAGTTTGATTCCCAAGAGACCATCGACCAAGCTGAGGTATCAGAGGAGCTCGCAGCTGGAGAAGCACTTTATGCAAGTATTGATATCATTGAATCTTTAAAGGGAATGAAATATACGGTGAAATGGTTTCTAGAAGATCAGGAAATCAAAACAGAAGAAAAAGAAATAACGGAATCCCCTAGATGCCTATTAATCTATGAATTAGAGAAAGAAAAAGTACAAAAGGGAAAGTGGAAAATACAAATTTTTCATCGTGATACACTACTTATGGAACAAGAAATCACGATTGTGTGAGGTGGCGATATGGGGAGGCTAAGTAAGGAGGAGCAGTTCCGCCTGCTTTATGAAGCTTATAGCAAGGAGATTTATCAGTATGTATTTATTCGAACAGGGTTAGAGGTGACACGAGCAGAAGATATCACTCAAGATATTTTCTTAGAGGTGTTTCGAAGCTTAGAACGGTTTAAAGGGTTATGTAGTGAGCGTACATGGATTTTTAAGTTGACAAAAATAAGATAGCAGACTACTATCGCAAACAATATAGTAGCCACATTGAACTTATGGATTTAAAGGATGAAGAGGTCCTATACAAGGAGGATACAAGTCAAGATATAGAACAAATTTTAGAGCAGGCCTGTAAAAAAGAGGAGCTATTAGCAGTTCTTTGGAAGCTTCCAAAGCATTATGAGGCCACGTTGCTTGTGAAGTATATGGATAATAGAAGTATTAAGGAGATTGCTCAATTAGTAGGCAAATCGCCTAAAGCCATAGAAAGACTACTGACACGGGCAAAAACTCAATTTATTAAGGAATATACACTTACGGCTAGGGAAAGGGAGGATGAAGGATGACAAAAAGAGAAGAGAAATTTTTAGAAGATGCTTTTAAAGAAATGGCTCAAATGGGAGAATTAGAAGAGCTACAAAAGGAAAACTTGCTACAAAGAATCCTAATAGAAGGTAGAAGAGAAGTTCCTTTTGTTGTTAAGCTCAAAAACTTAATCATCGTTTATCCTTGGCGTTTTGCCTTTGGCGTATCTGTGGTACAAACAGTAAGTTGCACCTTGTTATGGGGCGAGAGATATACTCGGTTTATTATGCAATTAATAGGAGGTTAAAGAGGATGCAAGTATTTTTAGAAGCACTCAATCATCCACAAGAAGCCTTTCAGAGGAAGGATGGAAAGTTAGCGTGGATTTTAGTCAGCCTGACCATCTTTGTTGTGACCATTTTTAGGCACCTTTTAAGTTATTTGGTCTACTATGGAACGGAGATTAAATATGAAATAAACGGAATAAGCATATTAAAGTGTACCTTTAATGGGTTTTTAACTTATGGTGGCATTTGTGTAGCCTTTTGGCTAGTGGGCAAAGTTTTTGGAAGCTCTACTGGATTAAAAAGATACTTATTTACTTGGGGGTTGTCTTATTTTCCAACACTCCTTTGTGCCCTAGTAGTTGTATTCGTTGAAACATATTATTATATATTCTGGAATAACTCTATTTGGGGATTGCTAGCTAACATTGTATTTGTAGGTATTTTGATATGGAAGACAATCTTATATGTGATCTTCTTAAAAGAAGTTGCCAAGCTAGAAAAGGGAAAGTTAGTAGGGGCCTTCTTCGTAAATGGCATATTTATTATAGCCATAGCCATGCTAGATATGATGCAATTAGACCTTCCAACTCCTATTTTATAAATAGGGGTTATTTTTTTGTAAGTATTTATTTGAAAAAATTCAAAATTTAAAGTATTATTTTAAACAAAGAGTAAGAGGCAATAAAAGAGGGTAGTAAAGAATGGGGAGAATGAGATGAAAAGTAAAGGGGCAGTGTTAAAGAGAAGGATAGCGATTCTTATAGTCATATTCATAACAGCAAGTGTAACTTACGGGGCTCAGGTCAAAAAACCTCTTGAATTAAGTTGGTCTACTTGGAGGCGCGTTACTAAAAATGGACCAC
>JAEYNQ010000259.1 GCA_023412455.1 Bacillota bacterium | reverse complement strand
ATTTATCTAATCTCCTTGTAAGTTATGTTGTGGAACCTAATTATAACAAGAGATAGGATAAATGTTTTTTATTTTACTGAAATTTATACTGGTAATTTATTGGAACTGATTTTGCACGTTTATAGTAGTCTATTTAAGTTTGGTTATAAACCATTTCCCACTCAATATAATTTCAAATAAGAAAGTGGACTAGCGTCCACATTTCTTCCGCTAGGGAACCCTAGGTTCCCTTCGGCGCTGACAAAGAGCAGTCAGCTGAGCACCCTCCTTAATACGACAGAGGGGATTCCCCTCTGTACTCCCCATAGTCTATGAAAGTAAAGAACGCATTTTCCTAGACTATAAAAAAATAGCCAAGCAACATCAGTCACTTGGCCATTTTCTTCTCCAGCTCCTCTTATTCACTTTTAATCACCTGTGCGTTCTCCTTAAAGGGCATACCTGTAGCTCCTCAGCGCAGGACGCACTTCAAGGATTATCGCACAAGGTATAAAAGTTTAAAGTAAGAGTGAGGAGCTCCTTAAAAGTCTTAGCCGGTGCACCCTTTATGATAAGGAAACTAAGGCTTTAAGACTCTGGTTTTAAACTTTCTTTGGTATTGCAAGGTGTAAAGCTTTCAAATAACCCCTATAACGAGCGCCTCCCTTTACCCGCTAGCATTCGAACATTTTCCTTAGATCCAGAGGTACCTGTAACGACAGATTGAGACTTGGTCGACCCGGTCAGCGCGATATGCTATGTTGTGGTGATTCAGCTACGAAAAGTTATTTGTTTTACCTTTACACTCTATATATGTGATGAAAAAGATCATTCCCTAATAAATTTAAAAATTTTTTTAAAAAAGTGCTCTACAATAAATGTTGGAGACTTGAAAAATGAGTGCTTGTTAGCAAAGTGGCTGAATACTTTGCGGAAAGCAAAATACATTTTCAGGGTCATAAATAGATTTGATATCCTGCAATGCCTGTTTATTTTTTCCAAAGTACTCTTTTTCATACTGCTTAAGCTCAGCATATGGAAAATTCACATAGGACCCTTCTGTCAGCTTATAAAGCTTCGAAAAGTATTCTTCAACCCACTGCACATTTGCCTCTTTGTATAAATTATCATTCCATACTGACTGCATATTTAAGATATACGCGGCATTTCTATAGTAAAATGCTGTATCTGTAGACCTTTTTTCCTGAGTCAATGCGCCAAGTCCATATACTCCTATAGAAGTTACAATAGAACCTATAGGTCTTGGCGCATTGACAATATCTAATAAGCTTTCTATTTCCTCTTCATCAAAAAGTCGGTCTACAAACCTACCTGTAGACTTAAAATACTCATAGGATGGATAACCTGCTTGTATTTTTGTAATCGCTTCAAAGAAACTACCATATGTCATCTGAATCTCACCTAATTCATAAAAAGGCAGTAATAAGTTTCTCGTCTCCTCTATAGACCCATAACAAATGCCTCTGCCATAAATATAAATATTTTCTTGCGGTGTATTATAAATCCCAGCCTGCATATTAATCTTTGAAGAAACCTCTCTAATCCAACTTTGCCACAATGAGAGAAATGCCTTCTGCTTCTGCCTTGTTGCATCCCCTACATAGATATCAAATAACGTTACCCCAGTTACTTGATCAGGTAATCTAAACGTCATAGAAACGACTACTCCAAAGTTTCCTCCTCCTGCTCCTTGGCATGCCCAAAATAACTGCCTATTTTGATGCTCATTAGCAGTGATTAAATGCCCATTGGCTGCTACTAACTGAATTTCTAAAAGACTATCACACCCTAATCCAAAATACCTTGCTGATAATCCCCAACCTCCTCCTAAAGCATAACCACTTACCCCTACTGTAGGACAGGTTCCGCCAGGAAATGGATAACCTTTAGTGGAAATAGTATCATAAAGCTCTCTATTTTTCACGCCACCTCCTACCTTTACAAGTTTTCTCTCTTCGTCTATCTCCACCCTATTGATTCGACTTACATCAATCACTAATACGCAATTTCCAGTAGAATAGCCTTCGTAGTTATGACCACCACTTCTTATTCTAATAGGTATACGACATTTCCTAGACCATCTGATGGCCTCTTGCACATCTCTTGTACACTCACAATAAGCAATAATTAAAGGATATTTATTAATAGCTCTATTCCACTCTAGCCTTGCTACTTCATAGGACTTATCTTCTTGTGTAACAATTTCTCCTTTAAAATCACAAAAACAGTATCGCATAGCTCCCCCATAGATATATGACATACTCTATAGTATGTCTCAGGCATGAAACATGCTTTTGCTTTACTCAATTACTTTATTTCTATACATCCTGTTCCTATGAGGAAGCTAAGTCCTTAATATCCTGGCTTGACATATAAAATAATGCTAATTTAATTCGCTCATCTATAAGAACTCAAAAACCCCCAAACCTAGATTTCTCTAAGTTCGAGGGTTTAATTCATGGAGGTGAATTGTATTAATACTATCCACCATTTTCATTTATTTAGTAGCTTCATAATCTTTTTTCTATCATTTTTTATAGCTCCAATATATGGAGCATATTCTTCATCACTGCACAATTTATACGCCTTATCTATTTTAATAAATGCTGCTTCTAAATTCCCCCTGCGCTTTAATATTTCTGCTTTAAATTTCAAGTGCCATTTATTCTCATCATTATACACTTTATCTAACTCTTTTTCCGCTTCATCTGTTTCATATATTTTGAGTAGACATTTTACTATGTAGTTAACACTATATACATCATTATCATTATCTTCTTGAAAAAACGTATTTTTATAAAAGCTCCAGTATTCTCTAAGTAAGTCGAGAACTTCTCCAATACTTTCATGGAAGTAACTTCTTCGCATAATCTCAAAACTATAAATTTTAATCATCGCCATAAGCATCTCTTTACTACATAGATTATATTTTGGGTGTTCTACTGATTTGAACCATTTTTTATAGAAGTCTCCTTGAGGATAATATATTTTTTCACCTATCTTTCCCATACTTAAATATACATGTTCATACTTTTTATCCTTAGAATATAATTCAGAATACTCCTTTAATAGTTCATAGTTTTTATCTATACATATATCTAATATCTCATCAATATTAAATGGTTGATTTACCATTAATGACACTATTTCCATAAAAATAGATACTGGCATATTATCAAAGCTAGTATTTTCTAGTAATGTAATTACTTTATTTATATATCTATCTTTTTCATCTTTTTTTTCTTTCTCATTCTTTTGATCATTTTTATTTAGAATTATAGCTCGATATGCTCTGCATAACTGTAACAGAGAACCATATGCTTGATTATCTTTGGCAACAATCTTCTCCATTATTTCAATACACTTTTCAAATTCATTAATCCAATTATAAAACTTTCCGATATGATGGTTTATTAGCTCTTTTATTGATGTATCTTGCTCCTCATCTCGAATTTCGCTTAATTTAGCTATATTTTCTTCAATATACCTTTTCTTTTCTTCAGACTCCATATTCTTTGATTTTACTTCTAAATATTCAATTAGCAACTTCACATAATAATATTCGTCCGTTCTATTCCTTTCTAAAACTTGCTCTACTTTCTTCATCAAAACATTGCTATACCTATACTTTTCTAGTACTATATATACATTATAAATTAATATTAGTAGACTTATATTTTCTGATTTTTCTTTTTCTAACTTCTCTAATACATCAATATTATACGCACAGAAATTATAAAATGATATATCTCTAGCTTCTATCTCTTGCTTTAAATACTCTTCAATAGACTTTTCATATTCTTCACTTATCTCAATTTGTGTTTTTATTACTTTTATTGAGTCTTTAACAATTGAATGCATATAATAGTGATCTTGCTCTTTTAATAAGAAATTACGTTTTACTAATTCTCTAACATCTGCAAATAAGATACTCTTTAAAAATCCTGATTCAATAATATTAGTTTCGAACAAACTTAAAAAATCAACAACCTTTTTATTCTGTTCATAATACCAACCAATGATTTTACTACATATGGTTTTACATGATGTTATATCTTCATCTTTAAGTTCTACTAATCTATGAATCTTATGTTGGATATCTGATAATTCAATTCCTGAGTCCTCATCCAATAAGTAATTTTTTAAAATTCTTAACATCATAGGATGTTTTTCAATCTTATGGAATAGTTCCATAAAATCATTGTTATCAAACTCAGCATTTGTACTTGGATCAAATATTTTTAGTGCTTGCTCATCCTCCATAAAGTCAATATTAACTGATTCTAATTTTTCTACTTTCGCATCATTTTTTCTAGTTATTATTAGTTTTGAATTATGCTTATTATTCTCATTGAATTGTCTACATAACTCTTTTAATGATAGTTCATAGTTATCTAGGACCACTAAGCATCGTTCTTTTCTAATTTTATCTAAAATACTAATTTTCTCACCATCTACTTTGGCTATAGAATCAAATACAATTTCAATCTCTTCTTCTGCAGCATCATCTTCACAAGTAATCCAATATTTTTTTCCACTTTCCTGTATAGCCACTTGTTTTACAATCTCAGTTTTTCCTATTCCACTAATTCCATGAACCAAAATCATATCACTATTAGATAGAGCTTGCTTAATATCAACTAATACATTTTGTCTTAATACATTTTCAGAATCCGCAGCAGGTAATTCCTCATATAGATAAATTAACTTTCTATGCTCCGCTCCAATAAAATAATTATTTACGTCTCCTCCTACGTACGAATTATCATTTCCCTTCAAATTTATTTTACTGTTCTCTGTCATGTACGTCTCCATCTCCTCCGACATACCCATTACGATCCCCTTTTATTGTAATCTTCTTATTAGTTGTTTTTTTACCCCCTATACTCACTTGAATTTTATGCACCTTAATTATTGTAATTGTTGATAATACTAATCCTATTACTGAAATAAACAATCCTACTATTGAACAAATCTGACTTGTAATATTTAGCATACTTACCATCCTTTCATTACTTAGTATCTCTTCAGTCACATATAACTTCATGTTATTTGTGGTTACTTTATTAATATCCTTTTATTAACCATAATTTTACCATAGTCCCCTTGTTTTTGAAACAATTTTCTGATTTTTTAGACTTATTCTAAACAAGTTGGCTGTAAGCGTAAAATATCCCTGGACATAAGTAGAGTAGTCACAGGGATATTATCTTTTTATTTAGTTTTCTTACTATAGCATTCTTGGGGTAAATCTGCCCAAGGTAGATAATTTGTCAAAAGACTAG
>JAEYNQ010000246.1 GCA_023412455.1 Bacillota bacterium | reverse complement strand
AAAATTAGAGGAATAGGCACGTGCACTAAATTTTTGCATTCCTAAGTATATTGCATCACAACCATTGGAAATTGCAGCTTTTAAAGCCTCCATATTTCCTGCTGGAGCTAATAATTCAGCCATTTTTATCTCCTTATCACCCATAAATTATAAAAAGTTTGCAATTAACTGATAGTAGGGTTCTCCTCACCAAACTAATACGCGTTTTTATATACTTTCTCTATTTTATTCTTACTTTATCATACTTCTCATAAAATAATACCTCCATACATCATTAATGTATAGAGGTATTGTTTAATAATTACCATTCTTCTTTTGGATTAAGAATATTTATAATAAAACTCCTTCTATACTATATCCATAAAGCAAACCATCCTCTCCTCCAATAAGCAACTTATCTTTTTCAACTAGAACAGAACGGGCATATACTTCTGTAATCGTTGTAAATATAACTTCAAATTTGAGAGTATCAAATATGCCTACTATATTTTCATCACTGACCCATAACCAGTATCGTCCATTTTGATGAGCATTTTTAAAGGTTACATGAGTCCCCTTAATAGCAACTGAATGAAGAATGTCACCCGTTTCGGGGTTAATTTGAAGTATTTCACCCTTGCCACTTAGCATAGCTGTAATCAATCCATTGTCTTGCCAAGCCATATGAGAGATATAGCTATCCTCAGCATCCATCTTAATTTTTCTTGTACACTTTTTAGTTTTTGTATTCCAAACACATATTTTTTCACGAAATCCACCTGCAAAAAAATTACTATCTGGTGACCAGGTTACACAACTCGGATATTTAGCTTCTCGTATCTTATTTCCCTTATTATAAACCTTAATCCATGAGAATAATGGGGAACTCCAAAATGTACCTATCCTTTTTTCTTTTTCTCGATCTATTAAAATGAGTGGAGAAAAAAGTGGGGTCCATGCCGATTTAAAGGGATCACCCTTTTTACTAAAACTCATAGGATAAGTTGTGATCAATACGTATTTCTGATCTGGGGAAATACAAAATTCATTTGTATAAGCAAACTTAGTATCAAAAGTACTTATACTATTCTGTTTTGGGTTCCAGTAAAGTGGTTGATAGCATTGCGTCCCAAAAATGTATCCATTTTTAGTAGGCACTACTACAGAGGCGTGAAAAAGGTTATTAGGCAGTTCTATTTTCATCTTTTCAGTAGGATTAAAAAGGGACTGTTTGCAAACTGCTCCACTATACATCATAAATACTTGGTCTTCTTGACCATATACTTTTGCAATTCTTACCTCTCCTTCTTTTTCATTTTCAGTTCTATTAATTCTACCCTTAAGTTTTCCCGTTTTTAAATCCCATATCAGAGCTTCTGAAATAAATCCACCCGTTACTACTACTGCAGCATCCTCATCTCCATCTTTATAGAAAACCTCCATGGATTGTATATGGCTACTCTGCCCCTTCCTATTATTCCCTTGTATCAGTGCATGCCAATCCCAAATGGTAATATAACCTTCCTCATCACTACATACTACAAATTTTTTATCTTGGGATAAAACAGCAACTGTAATTGTTCTAGAATCTGGACTTATGTATTCATTTATTAACTCTTCCGTATGTAAATTAAATATTCTTATTGACTTAGAAAATGTAACGAGGAAAGAGTCCTGAATAATGAAACAATTAATACAGTTATAATCATAAGCAAACCTTCTATGAATGTCCCATGTTTTACAATTCCATTCAATGACTTCTTCAGCTGCAGAATATAGCTTATTATCTGTTTCCCATTCTACCCAATTAGGATCCTGCTCATGTCCTCTATTATTGTCGCTTTTCCTCGTGATATACATACTTTGTCCATTCACTTCAATGGAAAGATTTTTTCCTCCTTCATTTATCGTATGGCATAAAGTAAAGTTTTCAATATCCCACTCTAGCAACTGATTATTAGTAGAAACGGAAAATAAACGTTTTTTATCAGGGGAAACCTGCATTGGCATCACCCATTCATTATGACCTTCTAAAAAGGTTTTGTTTTGTAAGGTATTTAAATCCCAGACACCTATTCTTCCATCTTTAGAAGAGGAGAAAAGAAGGTCATTACAAAACAGCACTCGGCTAACATAATCCGTATGTCCACTGAATTCTGCTATCACTTCATCTTCTTCAATACATTCAGCATTCCAAAGGCGAATAATATGATCGTCACCACAGCTAGCAAGCCACTTTCTTTCAGGATGGTAAGCCACATTATTAATAGGCTCATGATCATGCCCATAAGTTTCATAGATTAGGTTGAGATCCATTATCCCACTATCTTGAATGCTATACTCCCATACTTTAAATAATCCATCTTCTGAGGAAGTAACAAATCTATTCCCTCCTATAGTAACAAGCCCTTGAATGAGATCCTTATGGGCTTGTCTTTCTACTAATGGTTCTAAAGGCTCTGATAAGTTCCATAGTGGCTCAATAGGTTTCCGTTTACTTTCTTTTTTCAGTTCCTCAAATAATCTGTTGATTTCAGGATATTCAAAAAGAGAACTATGGTAAAGAGCATCCACAAATGCCTCTGGATAATGGCAAAATACATAGCTCTTGCCCGTAATAAATATGAAAAGTTTATTAATGTATTCTTGCAGTCCATCTTCTTTATGTAGTCCATAGGTTTCATTAATAAAATACATTACCCCTGAAATTCCATGTTTTTTATATACCTCAACAATATCCATCCTAAAAAATCACCCCTATATCTCATTAAATACAGAAATGATTTTAACATTCAGAATATTATTTGTAAATCTTCAGAAAATCTTCTTAAATTTATATTACTTACTTCAAAGTGCGTACTTTAAATAACTTTTAACATCTGATACGATACATTTATCCATTTTTTACACTACTTTATTAAGGAGGATTATTTCAATGACTATAAGACTTGTAACAACTGAGGACCTTCAACAACTATTTTAATTTTAATGCTTTATTAAATGCTTCATAAAATTTCTCTGGGGCAGCTTGAATGGTTAAATGACCTATGCCCTGTATGTATATAAGCTTTTTATAAGGTGTTTTTACTGAATCATAGTAGTCTTCTATTGTATATCTAGTAAGCCAATCTTCAGTTCCACCTATGAATAGGATAGGCACTTCAAACTCACTTCCATAGTCATACATATTAAATTGTGTCAAATAATCTGTATTACGACTCTGCAATTCTTGTATTTTCATATAATACTCTAAATGACTAATAGGGAAGTAAGGTGACTGCATACCTGCTATAAACATTTGCTTGATATCGTCCATCGCTTCTTTTGAGATGTACTTTCCTACATATTTCTCTAGTATTTTATTTATCTTCATGGCTTCTTCTCCATTAGAGTAATTTATATGGATACTTTCTAGTTCTTGTACTGCCTTATGATCTCTAGCTAATTTTGCCTTCTCTAACATGTCATTTCGGCATAAATCATAATCTCTTTTTATATCAATAATCTGTCCTGTCCCAATATAAGCTTCAACCATTTCTGGATATTTTAATACAAATCTAGTGCCTAGAGTAGTCCCAAAAGAATGTGCCATAATGATTACTTTCTCTTTGTGAAACCTCTGTGTTACGTATTCTACAACGGCTTTAATATCTTCAATAAATTGTTCTGGCGTCATGCTCTCTATCATTGTATTATACTGATTTTTATTTAAGAAATAACTTTCTCCAGCGCCTCGCCTATCAAAGTTCACTACTGTATAGTCTTTTTCCCAAAGTTGCTGATAAGTATGTATGATAGGTGTCATAGGTACCCCACCATGTACCATCACAATAATAGGATTTTCTCTATTTTCTCCTCTTATATTGAGATACTGTTTTATTCCATTAATATCAATTACAATTTCTTCCTCAATACCCTCTGATGTAGTCATTTTTATTTTTTTCTTAATATCATTAATCCTTATAAGCCTTATAATAAATAAAGCCATTATTAATATGAATAATAAAACTATGATACCCAATATAATTTTGCTCATCATCATCGTTCTTCCTTCTTATCATTATTTGTCATCGTACAATTTATTCTATTTAATTTTAAATTTTCGGTCAATATGCTGCATCTATTAAAAGCAATTTAATCTTCTCTTTATAACAAAGTAAACTAGCATCCACATTTCTTTCCTTCTTACTTAATTTATTTTTAAACTAGCATAAAGAAAATTTGAATAGTATTAGCGTTTCATAGATAAACATAAAGGTTGAACAAAGATGAATGGTTTTTCTCAAAACCACACGTCTTTATTCAACCTTTATAGGACACTGATCATTTTATATACTTTACCAGTTTAGAGGCTGCTTATAAAAAATATAGCTGAATCTACTTCAACTCTTAAAATGATGTTTTATTAATCTTAAATTGGAATTTACATATATTCTTTATATTTTATAGTACCTTTGAAAAGAGATACGCTCTTTTTTCAAAACCAATTGATTCATAGAATTTATGAGCACCTTCTCTTTGAAATCCTGAATCTAGCTCAAATCTTTTACAACCTAATTCTTTGGCTATTTGACAAGCCTTATCAAGTAAGCTTTTACCTATCCCTTTTCCTCTATTTTTTTCATCTACAATCATTCCATAGTCATATGCGATAATACCCTCTTGCCAAAAATTATTTGCAATATAAAATGCTGAAAATCCAATTACACTTCCATCTTCAACTGCAGATAAGTAATAATCAGTATTTGAATTTAAGCCACGTTCAAATACTTCTAGCAACTCTTGTTTATGTAATTCTTTATTGGGCCATAGTTGAAAAAATAAATTATAAATTTCTTCAAAATCATTAATACAACTAGTTCTTATCTCCATCATACTTCCTCCTAAAATCTCTGTTTTTCTCTAAGTATATAATTTACCCCTACTATAGCATTAATTCTCCAAAAAGATTGTCATAATTTGATGCTAGTGTGTAAAGTCAGTATTTCCTATTAATCAAATTCCGCATTTGAATAAAAAAATAAAACCTAGGTTTCCCCAGGCTTCTATTAAGCAAGCAGCTTTTGCCTATACATTTCTTGGTACCGCTTCATCTTTTCATCTGCGAGGTACTTTTTATACTCCTCAATGCCACCATATTCCCCTATCAGCTTTTTCACACCAGTTTATACAGATTAAAAGCATCCCCAATATTCTTTTTCTCAATACCACATAACCTGACACGACTTTTATCTCTCCGCTCTTTATACTTAAGGAAAAAGTTAAGGAGATCCTACTTATGAACCAATAAAATAAATATGATATCACCCTGATGCATTACTCTGTGATATTTCCAATCATTACAGGGCTTCATGAAAACTATCCGTCACTTGATACCTCTATTAAAGGTGTTGTTTTAACAGATGGCACTATAAAACACTTTGACCAAGTACCATTGAATGATGGTATAGAAACTATAAGCATAGAGGATTTGATGCCCTTATTCCCCAAGGAAGGTCAGATGCTAGTCAACCTGGAAGGCTTGATTAAGACTTACAGGAACAAGTTAAATATTTGAAAACCATTTATCCCAGAATGTTCGTCTCTGCTATATATAGGCAGCTTCAACATAATGGCAGTATAAAAAACAATAATGTTTCAGAATCCACTATTAACCTCTATATTAACCTACTTGCTATCGAACTTAAAACCACTAAAAACTCTATATGACTTAATTTGTTTTTCTAAACAGCTTCGTCATTGTTTGATATAACATAACCAATCCTATACTGAGCAAACCTCCGCCCACAATATCTGTAATCCAATGAACTCCTGAGACTAATCTCCCTACAACCATAAATATGATAAATAAAGAAATACTAACAACTGTCACTTTTCTTATTGCCACATTTTTGATGCGATTATTGAGCTGTATAATGGCTGTGGGCATCACACATAGGACAAGTAATGTTGTTGATGAAGGATAAGAGGCTTCCAATCTTCCTTCAATAAGTACTGGTCTGTAATTTATAACAGACATCTCAAAAATGACATACGCTATCATAACTAGGATATAAAATACTCCTAAAATCAAAATATCAGAATCAACCTTAAAAAGATTTCTTCTCTTTATGAGTTGAATGAGTCCCAAAACGCCAAACCCTAATACCACTACAATAGGAACAAGTCCTAACCAATCTGTCATTTCATATAGCCACATATGAACACCTGTCCATTTATGGAATGTACTATTGATTGATGCAAATCCTACTACTGAACCTTTTGGTCCAACGGGCTTCAAATCTAATTTCGTAATTGCTAACGTCCAAGCTCCAAACAAAAATAATACTACCAACATTATCCATAAACTTCTTTGATTTTTCTTTTTCATTTTACCCTCTTCCTTTTCGTCATCTATTTGGTTCATCACCTCTTTACAAGCTAACCAAATACCTCCAAAAAGGAAAGAATTGCGATGTCACATTCCCGACACGCTTCGTATCATGCCCATTTTATCAGCATTAGCACCTTAATTACTAGAAAAATAAAAGTAAACAGTGCTGCATAAGGTTGCATACTCATTATAAAAACTATAGTCATAAATGTACTAAGACCTAAGGAGATTCTACTCTTATTATTAAACCAAAAGGCATTATGATTGCCTTGTAATACTAAGGTAAGCACTCCAAAAAGAACGATTATACTGATACCAATCAAGTATGGTATCTTTATATACATTTCACTCTCTGTAAGATTTAAAAGAGAAACCTCTTGAATCATGCCATTGACTTTCTGACCAAAAAACGGTAAAAACATAAACATAATCAAACTACAATCAAGTACGCCATAAACAATGTCCTGAATGCGTTGTTCTTTTATCTTATGCTCATTTTCTGCAACATTAAGAATTTCTTCACTAGATAACAAATCATCGAGTGATACCGAAAAATACTTAGATATTGCTTTTAAAGAATCAATGTTAGGATATCCCCTTCCCGACTCCCATTTTGAAATTGCAGTTCTAGACACATACAAATCATTTGCAAGTTCCTCTTGTGTTAACCCCTTATTCTTTCTAAGTTCTTGTAACTTTTCATTAAATTCCAACTGATATCACCTCTAAACCTTCTAAATGCTAAACTTATGCAATAACTACCATAGGTGAACTTGAATTCATTTATATTTTAAAGCAGTCCTTTAAGTCTTCAATCTCATATACTTTATCATAGGCAGTAGTATAAATTCTATTTGATGTAATACAAGCATTAATGTCACTTATAAATTCTTTAAAATCTGGATTTTCCTCTAATAACTTGTTAATAGTATCCCAATCTAATTCTGTTTTATATTTTGCAGGATAAATA
>JAEYNQ010000235.1 GCA_023412455.1 Bacillota bacterium | reverse complement strand
TAATTCCTTTTCACAAGCCAGACAAAATGCTTCTGTCTCTGGTGCTATTCCTAATAACTCTTGTAAAGTACTCATATAATCTCCTTTATAGCTATCATTAATTAAGCCCTCTATAGAAGAGGGCTTAATCAGTTATCATCTGATTTTAAATTTAACTTCATTATATCATCTTTTTAGGTGAGTTCAAGTTTTTGTTATTTCATTGTTTAAGATAAGCTAGTAAGTTGATACTATCCGCCACACTTTCCCCCATTATAATAGTCTCTAGGACATGAATGGCTACTTGCTCCTCATAGTCTGTCATAAGTGCTTTTGTACGAATTAAAAAATGTCTTGCCTCTTCCCATTTTTGCATTTCTATATAGGCGATACAAACAGATAAATAGACGCTGCACTGGTTCCTACCTAATGGTTCATTAATCAGCTTCTTAAGGATAGACTCTATCATATATCAATCCTTTCTACGGGATTTTTGTTATATGAAGTATTGCCTTACTCTTAGAGTCTCTATACACTTAATCAAATATCTTTTGCTACTCTATAGTTGTCATCTAGTCTATTGTCTCTTGGTGACATAATTAATGCTCAGCGTCACCCCTATCTAATATAATCAACCTTATTCAATTTAATAGGCTCTGGGTTTGCAAGTACCCACTTTACCACTATTTCATTCAAACGATATAGTTCTTTTTTATCTGAACGTGAAGAGACATTTTTTGCAAGACTACAAGCCTCTTCCACAAGAACTGAATCTAAATTGTTTTCTTCACGCAAGAACAAAATTAATGCTTTCATCATCTTACGAAACTCTTCATCCCAGTTCATTCCACCATTATCAAGAATTTCATATCCTACCTTCCCGATAATTCGAATCATTTCACCTTGTATGGTATCAGCAGATCCTCTACTAGGAACCAGCATATCCCAAAGTTCTTCATGTTGTTTCTGCCATGTAGTAGATTTCACTTTAATCTTAGATTTTCCATCATATATAACTCTTCTTGGAACAGGTTCCACACCAAACAACTTGTACAATTCATCTAATGCATTACTGTATTCATTTACGAAGTCTTTATTAAAATCATTTCTGAAAAACTCAAAACATTTACCTATTTCGCATACATATTCTTTTGACTTATCAGTGGGCATAACACCTGCTGCGAGTAATAACTTTGAAATTTCAACAGCATCAATGATGTTAACATTATTACAATGTGCCAATGTCGCATCTAAAGGGGATTTTTCGTCCAAATCACACTTTATATCTACCGAAGCTCCATACTCTAATAGGTTTTTAACCCCTACTGCATCAATCATGGAGACAGCACGCGCCAAAGCAGTTCCTCTATACCCTATCACCACCAAATCTATATCTGCTCCATTATCAATCAAACACTTAAGATTATCCTTATTGTGTGCTTGAAAAGCAAGCGCTGAATATCCACACCCACAATCTGTATTGATATCCAATCCATTATCAATTAAAAACTGAATATGTGCTGGAGTAAGATTCCTATAGGTAAAAACATTACTGGTTGTTTTTCCTTTATTCGTCGCATCTATTCCACATTTATCAAAAACTGCCTTAAATTCATTTAAATCGCCTCTATCAATAATTTCTTGCAAGTTATTCACTAATGTTTTTCTCTTCTTTGCCATAAAATTCTTATCTCCCCTTTGTATAACTTTTCCTTGTTTAGAAACTGTACTCCTTCTATTGAATTTGTCGCTTTGTCTAATCATATAAATATCCTTCACGTAATAATATTTATAATATCCATAATATTATATTGCAATATTCAGAAAATATCTTCTATATATTACTATAAAAATCAAAATACTAAAATGAATTTACTTCTTTTTTCTAGTAATAATTTCATTCTGTCTCCTTTTAAAGGTAAAAAAGAGAGACCAAAAGTCCCTCTACAATTTATTTGCCTTTATAATATTTATACCATTGTCTATATACTTCTTTGTATTCCCTACTACCTTTTATCAAATGAACTATATTTTTCTCTTTGTAATATTGTTGCCATGATGCATATATCCACCAG
Source organism: Bacillota bacterium (assembly GCA_023412455.1). GTDB lineage: Bacteria > Bacillota > Clostridia > Lachnospirales > Cellulosilyticaceae > Sporanaerobium. The sequence continues at coordinate 1,288 of JAEYNQ010000235.1, read as the reverse complement.
TCGCATATATCCCAACTGCAAAATAATTTTTTATATGCTCCACCTTTTGGAATAATATCTTTATATAGCCTTACTGCACGACTAGCCCTTCTTTTAACAGATTTATTCCCTTGATCCTTTAATACAATAAACTATTAACTAGTAGGGGGACTATTCATTACTTCCATAAAACATTACTATACAATAATTTCCCATAACTATAGCAATTGCAGAAAATGTAGTCCAAGTATATGTATAAGAAATAAGTTCATAATCACCAGTTATTACTTGTACGCTTTTAAATTCCTCACCGAGATACCATTTAATTTGTGAGGCATACTCATCAACAATCTGCCAAAGTACTTCTTTTTTTCTCTCTGACTTAATTTCGACCCCCAATAAATATTCAACAATCGCTTCTTGCATACTAGTACAATTTTTAACTTCACTAAGTATAATAGAATTACTTGTAAGCAGATTCATTATTTTCTCTTGACTTAAATTGCTTCCAAACCAATTTTCTGTCATGCGTTTTTTTATACTATCAGGAATACTCATATTTGCTACATAATATATATCTGCTTCAATATCAGCATGATAAGGCATAATATCTTCAAAACTTTCTCTAAGCCTATCATCTAAAACATCTGTTAAAACTGATATAACACCTCCCAAAAAAGCTGTTCGACTATCTTCATTATCAAATTCCCATGCTTCTAAACTCATGATCATATTTCCCCATTCTACCAATCTACCTTACTACTATCACCTATCTGCAAATTACACACCCTACAAAGTACTACCACATTATATGATTTACGTTTTTTTCTCCCTATAATTCAGACTCATTTATGATGTTGAACTTACCAATCCGCCACACTCTCCCCCTCTATAATCTCTTCTAGAACATGAATAGCTACTTGCTCCTCATAGTCTGTCATAAGTGCTTTTGTACGAATTAAAAAGTGTCATGCTTCTTCCCATTTTTACATTTCTATATAGGCAATACAGAAAGATAAATAGATGCTGCACTGGTTCCTACCTAATGGTTCATTAATCAGCTTCTTAAGGATAGACTCTATTATATATCAATCCTTTCTGCGGGATTTTTGTTATATGGAGTATTGCCTTACTCTTAGAGTCTCTATACATTGAGCAATATCATTTTGGATAAAATAAAATTTGATAGCAAGATACTTAAATCATCTCATCTCGAGTGATACAGTAACAAATTTCACCATGGGGCTCTGTGTTTTCTATAATAAATCGCTGAACATTATTGGTTATATGCATTGCTGATTTTATCAAT
>JAEYNQ010000214.1 GCA_023412455.1 Bacillota bacterium | reverse complement strand
ACTCCTTAATTATGGGGCGATGTTACATATGTGCTTTAATAAACTTAGTATAAAGCACCCCCTCCTTAATAAAAAGGACTTTCATCTATCCTTAACTGAATAGTCTTTTAGTTGTAACTTAAGTAATATAATTGCAATTTAAAGTTTACTCTACTACTTGCAGGCTCTTTACACTACATTCAGCCAGTTGTACCCATTTAGTATCCCAAGCCAAGTTGCCTCCTACATAAATCTCTGTATTGGCACTATCTAAGTAAACTCTTTCTCCAGAGCGTCCTTCAGTACGTACAGTTACATAGGCTGTGTAACGATCAGGCACTTCTGCATTTACCACTGTTCCATCAGGCATGGTCCCTACTTGTACATAAGGTTTACTTTCTACATTTACAATGGTTCCACCCTTTAACTTTGTTTTTTGTGTAAAGATATCTCCTTTTCGCTCTAGGGCATCTACAGTAAATTGTCTAATATTATTAATTTCCATGACATATTCAATAGTCGTTGGAGTTGAGGTTTCCTTTTCCATCTTTCCATAAAAACGATAGAAGCCTCCTCCTATAAGGACTATAACTACCACAATGGCAAATAAATCGATAATATTTAGCTTGCCAAATAATTTTCCATTCTTATCCATCCTTTTTCACTCCTTTCCTTTTCAAGTCTCCTAGGGCTGTACTTGACTACTTGTATCTAATTTCACTATAAAACCTTTTCCAGAATAACCTTTTCCTTTAATGAAAATAGGTTTACCTACTTTCACTTCCGTATTTCCCACAAAAATGCTGGATTCATTTTCATTCGCTTCAGCTTCTACTGTAATAAAAGCGCTATACTTTGGGTTTTCTGGTGCTGCAAACTTATACTTCCCTGTAATTGTATCAAAAGTTTGAACGGTTGTAGGTGTAGGTTCTGAAATCTCTGTGATCGTGGCATAGTCTACGCTATCTAAAGCAATATTTACCACATCTCCTACTTTCATTTGATTAAAAAGCTCTAAGGTACCTTCACTAAGCTCCACTGTAAAAGTAGCCTTTGTTCCATCTAAACCTATACCCATTTTTCTGCCTAGTCCTAATATCCGACTTCCTATGATTAAGGCACCTATTAATACGATTATTATAAAAACATCTACAATATTGAACTTTAATTTCCTTTTACTTGTTGCTTTACTCACTTCTATCACCACCCATTTTTATTTAAAGTCTATTTGCCCTAATACTTTTTTGTAAAACGCCTCTGTCTTTCGGGCCATTACAACAGACGTATAATTTTCTTCGTAAACAATAAAGGAACTTTCTCGCATCTTATGATAGGCCACTTGGTCTTGTAATAAGGTTGATACCTCACTGGCCAAAGTTTTATAATCCCCTATTGGTGCCACAAAACCATTAATCCCATGACGAATCATACTGGCATTGCCACCTGCATTGGTCACAACAGCTGGCACACCTATACTCAGTCCCTCTGAAAGGGCTAGGCTTTGTGCTTCTGTATAGGCTGTATTCATCTGTATGGTGGTAATATTAAGGAGTTCTTCTACCTTTTCTACAAAACCTACCATCTTAATCTTGTCTTCCAATCCAGCCTCTAGAATTTGCTTTCTAATGGCTTCTTCACTAGGACCTGTCCCAGCTATAACTGCCACCACATCTTTTCTCCCCTTAAAAACCTCTTCCATGGTTTTGATAAAAATATCATGGCCTTTTTCTGGGGAAAGTCTTGCCAAAATTGTAATAATCGCTATTCCTTCAGCTATGCCATATTTCTTGCGAATAGCCACTTTTTCTTCTTCTGATAATAAGGGGAGCTTACTAACCCCATTTAAAATAATAGAAATCTTATCTTCTTTAAGTCCCATATTTCGAAGGACTGGTAAGCACTCATTAGCTACTCCAATCACGCCATCACATAAGGCATTGTTAAAAATACTTTTTAATAATTTTTTAACCCCCTTATCGGGTACCATTTCATAACTATCCACATAATGTCTAGTATAAACCACTGCTTTTATCCCAACAAGTCGGGCTGCAATACGTGCACTTAAACTCCCATGGGCATGAACAATGTCTGGCTTTATCTCTTTGATTTGCTTCATCAACACTTTAACATGTCGTGGATCAAAGGACTTATCCCCTTCTATATTCACTTCTATAACGTCTATATCCAGGGCTTCTACATAACTCTTTAATAAACTGCCTTTAGGTAAAGCCAAGATCAATTGAAAGGCTGATGGATCGATTTGGGGAAGTAAATTGATGAGATATTTACCTGCTCCCCCTATATTGGTATCACTACATACATGCAACACTTTTATCATGCTTACACCTCCTCTTGTTTCTCCTTTTATGCTTCTCTTACTTCCTCGTTCATAACCCTTGAAAAGCCCATTCCTAAAGCAATAAATAGGAAGAATATCAAGATTAATCGATAATTATAGAAGAGGTGATCGAATATTCCTTGTACCAAGAACCCAATAACACCTGCACTAATACCCAGTGTTAGCATCGCCATATCCTTATCCTTCACTTGTTGAGCTTTTGTATGACAAGCTGCCATCTTTCTAATAAAGACAACAATAAGGACTAAGAATAAAACGAGAGCCATTATACCACCATCTAATAAAAGTTGAATAAAGGTATTATGAGAATGTAAGGCAAAAACATAATAATAGGCATAGAAGGGATAGATAAAGCCATAAGCACCTGTACCCATTCCAACGCCAGTCCATAGAAAATCTCTTGCCATACTGAGAGAAGACATCCAAATTTTTACACGTACTAAAGTGGATGACTCCTCCATATTTCCAATACTTGCAAAGCGATTAATAATACTGTCTGGCAAAACCAAAGGGGCTACTAAAACTGCTGGAATAAAAAGTCCCCATAGTCTTCCATTATAGAAGGTCATAAAGACAATAATGGCAACGCCAAAGCCTAGCCAGCACCCTCTCGAGTAAGTAAGGGCTAAGCAGAGAAGCATTACTCCTGTACATCCTAAATAGATTAATCGTTGTAAAACCTTTAACTTACTACATACCAAGCCCATTCCTAAGCTAGTGGATAAAATAAGATAAGCGCCTAGAACGTTAGGGTTCTCCAAGGTGGAATAAGCTCGCATCTTAAGATCCTCAAACATGGTTTGATCTACCCAACCACTGTTTGCATTGCCTCCAAAGAGATACTGCATAATACCATAAAGGGCTACTAAAGTTCCTGATAAAACAAAGAGTTTCACCAGATTCATGAGTATTTCTTTTTTATTGGTAATGTTTACACTCATTATATAAAAGCCCATGAAGAATACATAAATAACCCAAATGATTAAACTACTCATTCCACTATAGGAATACAAGGTGGCTACAAAAAAGACAGCAAGTAGCCCCATAATAATCAGTCCTACCTCATCAAGTAACCATTTAAAGCTTCTCTCCATCAAGCTTTTCACTAAAAGAGAACATATGGTCAAAAAGACTAAGGCTATCACATATTTGGTCCCTAATAGAGGAGCAATAAAAATAACCGCATAAAGTCCATATTCTACCTTATAAAAAATCATGAAGCTGG
>JAEYNQ010000205.1 GCA_023412455.1 Bacillota bacterium | reverse complement strand
CTATGTTCCTCTCTCTTCTCCCCTCTTGTTTACCTTCTTCTCTTCCTGCTTCTCTACCCCTTTGTTCTGCAGAATTGACCATATTAGCCTGATCATGTAATGATTTTTCTCTTGCATAATAAATGCTCATAGTTTCTTCATCATTCATTAAATGTGCGAGCTTAATGGCTGCTTTTTTAATGGCTGGATCCATTTCTATTAATTCCTTTAAAGTAATCTCTGAATAATTATTTTCTCTCATACTCTATACCTCTAGTATTTCTTTCTAGCTTTGACTATGTTTATAAATATTATACCACAAGAGGGCTCTAGTTCCTATGAATTAACTAGAGCCTTCTATAACGTACTTATTCCATTATTCTCTTAAGTCTACTAAATCATTAGGAAGGGCTACATCCACTGAGGTATGCTTACCACGTCCGTTGGGGAAAGGAAATCTCTTCCGGCTTCTTATCTCCCCTACATTACTAACTAAACTATTTCTCTTCTTCTTTTATTTCTTCTAATAAACTCGGCATATAATCTACTACAAAAAATATACATGTATTAAGTATATAGAACTTATTGTCCTTCTCTAGGTATTCTATTTGCTTATTTAACACTTCATCAAAATTATATGCAAAATATTCATCCCTATCCTTAGGCAACTTATATTCTTTATTTAAAATATAATTTACCTTTTTTAAGTTCAATGCAATAATCTTCTCTATCTGCTCTTTATTGTACTTTGTCCAGTCCCTTTGAATTGTTTCTGTCGCTACTCTTTCTTTATATTTACCTTCTCTAAGTTCTTGCATAGTAACAATCTTATCCATATATTTAGGATCATCTAAGCTACTGATATGTTTAAATGATTCCACCATGGGATAATTAATAAATAGCTTTCCTACATCAGTTGCTTCTATAAAGTGTTGTTTTAATTTAACAATCTTTTCTTTGGTATATCTATGATCCTGAGGATCGAAATCAAATACAAGAATAACATCTGTATATCTCTGTTCAAGAATCTTTCTTGTTTCTCCATCAGTTTCTCTTTCTTTTAATACATTAAGAAGGTCTAAATCTCCTAACTCATCTTCTCCCTTATTAGTTAAACGATCATATAAATCATATATATTAGTTTTATACGTCCATATTTGATAATCAAGTCCTAGAAAAATGTGTGATAGATTTTCCATTAATTTTAAATCAGCCTTTTCTCCCTCCACAATAATAAGTATATTTTTATTCATCAAATTCACCACTCATGAATAGCTTCTCTAAGTTATGCCCTTCCCTTAACTCTCTCTTCGTTGAATTAACCAAAGAAACTATTTTCTCTTTTGTTAATATAAAATAGCAATCTGGTCTCATAATCTTATTACTTAAAAGATTCGTATTATGAGATGTTAATATCGTTTGAAAACCTTGGAATTGTTCAATTAACTTCACTATTTTCTCAGATAACTCAAAATGGTAAAAAGCATCAAACTCATCGATGAACAAAAAGGAAATCTTACTGAAATTTTTATACCAATAAAAGAATATAGTTAGTGCCCATGTCCCACTAGATACAGCTTGAGCAAACGGAATATATCTTTTTCCATCATTTGATTGGAAATACACTACTTTCTCACCTGTATTCTCTGGTCTAACAGCTATCTTTTGTTTCACTTTTGAATCCAATAGAAATTGTTGAAACTCATCTACTAAATCATTTTTAATAATATATTCTAAAATACCACCATTACCATTTTCAAAACCTATATATTTAGCAGCTTCTAAACTTCTAAAGCACAGCATATTTGATACAAATGTTATCATTTTTTTAATGGGCGAGTTTTGATCTAAACTAGTATTATTTGCTATATATCTTAGAATTGAAATTGAATCATCTACAAATTCCCAATTTAAAGACTCTGCATTAATATATCCAAGCCCACTAAAGTCTTTTTCCCCTTGCAACTCATTATATGAATAAATTTTTGTTCCATCTATAAATAGTTTTTCTGCTATTACTTCCTTACTACTCTTCTTACTATATTTATAATTTATTTCTACACCGTCAAAATCGAACACATAATTAAATGTAGCATAATCACATCCAGTATTAAAGTTAATGTAATTTCTATATGCTTGGGCATCAAAATTTTTATCCACTAAATGTGTGGTTATATCAAATAAAGCCAGTCCAAAGTTAGTTTTTCCTACTGAGTTCTTACCATAAATTATAATCTTGTTTAATAATCCCTTATCTATGCACTGTTTGTTAAACTTATAATCCCTAACATCAGTAAAATCTAAACTAAATTTTCTGTCAAAATTCTTAAAATTTTCTACTTCAAATAATTTTATCATATATATCATCCTCTTATTATTCACGTATTATAAATACATTATATCTTTATTATATACCTCATTCAATATTTTAATACTATTTACCGTAAAAAAATTACGGAGTTTTTTCAGAATCGGTTGTATCTTTCTTAAATCTCATACCCCTAATAGATATTCTTTTCAACCACACCCCCTAGCGCTTTTAATCCTCTTTTCTGTCTGTTAATGTTCTACTTATTTTCATTTATTGAGCATCTTGCATATCCATATGTAGTCATAAATTATTTTTCCTCTTCTTCTATATCATTTTTCTATATGTAAACAAAAAGGTCATTCCATTTTCTTTAACATTTTCACCTTCTTTTTGCCTAATTTCTTGTATTTCTTTACTTCTTGAAATATGTTAACAGAAACATCCCTTTTCTGAGTCACTGAAATTAAATGTTAAAACAGTAGGGTAAATATATTGAAAGTACATTCACTAATCACCTATTTATTACCATGTTTGCAATTTTCAATGCAGACATTTTTATTCTTTACTTTATTTAAAGAAACATATAGTGATTTACTCTTTCTCCCTTCATAAATTTTCTTTCCACGTATTGTATATCAGAAACCACCTAGTCTAGGGAGAGGGGTTTCTGGAGGCTTCCTTCGTGGGGGAGCGTTTTCCAGTGGAGGGAGATAAGAAGCTGGAAGAAATGCCTCTTCCTAGACGGCCCTCTCCAGTAAACAAAAAGATGCCGGAGGAGATTAGTGATTCGTATCTCCTGCAGCATCTTGTATAGGTTTCTCTTTTCTTTTATATGTTGTCATTTCATTTTATAGGTTTGTCATTTCTTGTATCCGAGTAATAGATACTTTATTAGTCATCAATGGCTTCAATCCCTTGTTTCTTAAGTTGTTCAAGATTTTCATGCATTTTATTTAATTGTTCTTGTGGGTGGCCTTGCCATTCTTGTACTTCGCCTATTATGCATAGAGGTTCCTTACTTCTGTAGGATCTTGTGGGGTTGCCAGGGAATTTTTTGTCTGTGAGATTGGGATCATTTTCGAAATCTCCAGTAGGTTCCACCAAATAAATGTGGCCGCTGCCTTCACCTATGGCTAATTCAGCTCCCCAAATAGCTGCATCCATGGTGGCAGTGAAATAAATAAAATTGGCTTTTTTCCCTTGCCCATAGTTTGAGTGATACCCAGGAACTAGCAAATCACCTATCTGTAAATCTGCCTTTGTTCCATGATAAAACGGACCATTGTCTATACTACTCATCATTTATTACTCCTTACTTTAATGAGACTATTTACAAATTATTTCAAAATTATTGCCTGGGTAATAGTATCTTGAACATATTTATAGTTTTCTTCTATCTTAGTAAGAAAGGCTTTATTGGAAAGGGTACTGTAGTAGCTTACACCCTCTGCTACTAAATACTCATTGATGAGCTCACTAATTTCTAAATCCTCCTGGAGCATCTTTGTATACCTTTTTTCTACTTCGTATGCAAAATCTAAAGAGTAGTCCATGGCATCAGACTTCCCTTCTAAAAAGCCTTTCGTCATTCCCATTACAAAGTCGATATTTGGTTTACTCATTGTTTTCTCCCCACTTTTTCAATTTATGTTTATATTTTTCACTCTATTCATTATATCATCTTATTTTATGAGTACAACCTGTTTGTATACAAAATTCATTTATTGTCTATCTTTGACAAAAATGAATACTTTCTCTAGGCCCTTATGGGTAGAAATATAGAACCTTGCAGCATAGAAGAAAAGTGTCCATAGGACACGTATTGGTTCGCGAAGTAGTGAAAGTGTAGCATACGAAGTTTCCTACAAGATAAAAAAGCGAAGCAACTTTAGGGTCACTTCGCTTTCTTGTTTTATTGAACCACATAGCCTCCACGAACCATAACATACATCTGCTTGGTGGCTATGATTCCTCTACCATCCTCTCGTGGCGTAATTAACAAGTGATATTTAGGAACAGGCTTCCCATTGGCTAGATCTGCCCCTGCTGTGATATCTTGAATACCACCTGCTGAAGAAGCAACCACTATCCCTTCTCCTGAACGCATGATAATCTCTGTTCCTTGCTTACCAAGGAGCATCTGCCCTGGCTCTAAGCTCATAACTTCATAGACAAAGCTCCCTGCATTGGTTCCTTGGTCGCTTCCTTGTTCTCGTTTAAGTGTGCTTATTTGCTGACTGAGTTCATTCATTTTTTGGTCCACATAGCTTTTTGTCACTACTGGGTCTTCGGATGTCCCTGCACCATATTGAGCTGCATAAACAGTGGAAATAGTGGCAAGTAACATGACTGCTAAAATAAGTTTTGTTCTTTTCTTCATAAAGCACCCCTTTTACATCATTTATTTTTATCACCTTAGCGAATAAGTTTATTGAAGGTATAATAAATATCTTCGCCTATCATTTTAAAACGTAGATACATGGCATCATTAATGTTATCTGTTATAGATTCAAAGCCATTTAAGCGAATATAACGAACACCCTCTTCTATATGGACTTCATTTTCATTCCCGCCCGTTGCTACTACAAAAATATTGGTACCATCTCTTTCACTCTTACTCTTAAGAACATCTTGAAGGGCCTGGCCTTCTTTAGGGTCATTGAACTGAGTAAGTGGATTCACACGTGTCACTATAATAATATTTTTAGCTGTGGTCTCATTAACTTGTCTTATTAACTTTGGCCAAGCAGCACTGTCTGTCAGACGAATACTTCCAGAATCTGAACCTACCATTATAATTTTTGTAGCATTCATATCCATGGTCTCCAGCTTATTTCTATAGCTATAGATAGAAGCTGTAAGAGGTAACTCAATATTTTTATTAGAGGCTTGAATCAAAAGATTGGTATGCTTTGAAAGCTCCTTACCAATGGCTGTTTTGGTGGCATTTTCTAAAGTAAGGGTATTGATAAAAGTTGGACCGATGACATTGACTGCCTGCTCTCCTCCTTCTAACCCATTTAAGTCACTGCGATAAAGGGGGTCAAATTTGTAATGATCCTTTAAAGTAATGCCTTGTGTCTTACGGGTTCCCCTGGTAAAGGAAATATGATCCACGTAAAGAGTACTTGTTCTCTTTTCTCCTACTGTTGGTGCCACTACATATACCCTAGTAATCTTAGCTGGAAGTTTCATGCCTTGTGGAATAGGTACAGAGAAATACTTCCAACCATTGTGAGTTAAGCTATCGGATACCTTTAAGTAATACTTCCTGCCTGTACTATCATCTACTTGAATTTTCACTGCATCCTTTTGAGCTGTTCCATGTAGCCACAGATTAATAGTGGCAGCATCTGAAGGAACAGTAATCGGCTGATTAAGACTCATAAAGGCTGTTTGTCTATTGGTGGTCTTACCTAAGTTATAGGTCATCTTCAAGCTTTGTGCCCCATGATATTTATTATCCTTGGAGTGTTCCACCTTACCTGTTACAGTAGAGGTATCCCCTCCCCATTTGGCACCATTTTCTTCAAAGGACTCTGCCACAATAACGCTTGAACCACCTATCACTTCTACTTCTGCTGAGACTGCTCCATACTTAGCTCTTAAAAGGGCTATCGCTTTATTGTTGACGCTAATGGTATCACCCATACCTCTTACAGCTTCATTGTTGGTCTCCCAGCTTAACTTACTAGGTGAAACAGGTAGCTTATGACCATCTACATCCATTCCATAGACTTTAACAGTTTTGGAGGAATTCTCATCGATTTGTAGCTTACTGGGTTCTACAACAAGCCCTACTGGTGCTTCGTAGACTTGTATTTCTGTAGCGGCTTGGATGCCTTGATACTCAGCAGTAACTAAGCCTCTTCCTGGTGTAAGAGGGGTAAACTTGCCGTTTTCAAAAACTCCCTCTATGCCAGATATACTATAAGTTACTTGATTTTTATCAAAGCTTACTGTGTTTTTATTACTATCTACTCCTCTTACCTTGAGGCTAATAGGCTCCTCTATAAAGGTTCGGGTTTGACTTGGTTCTATGTATAATTCATTGAGCTCACCTACTGGCTGAGTAGCAAAGATCCCTACTCCATTAACTACTTTTCGAAGGCTGCCCTCTGAAGGGGTGTTTTGCACAGTGGCTTCCGTCTTTCCTTCATTACGGGCCACAACGGTTGTAGAACCGCCTCCATCTAAGTACATAGCATCTTGGACCCCATAGCTCTTAAGGAGTTCAATAAGCTCTTGGTGGGTTACACCAATCGAAGCACCTCTCCCATCTATACCGATGAGTAGCACTTCTCCTTCATTCTTTGTTGTAGCAACTACTGTACGAGGATTCCTTGAGGCTGCGGATACAATATTAGACCTTCCTGTATAGGCCTGCCCCCCCTTCATAATAAGGCCACCACCTCCGATGCCCATCTTAACATCCTCCACAGAGGTGGCTACTTCATTATTCAAATAAAAATCCTTCTTAATCTCTACTAAGCTTCCTACACTTAAGGAAGGTGAATACTTATTAAAATTGTCACTATCCATCAAAATAACATAACCATTTTCAGGAATATCTACGGCTTCTCCCATTCCAACTTGGGCTGTCACATAATCATTCTCTACAACAATAGTACATGCTCCTACAAACTTAGTAATAATGCTATTTGTATTTTTTATATACGTACTGTCTATTATAACGGGGGCAGATAAAGAAGCCCCTACCTTGTTATAAGCTCGTACAGAACTTAACCACTCACCATTGGCATGAAGTGTCATTCCCATACTAAAATAGTTGAGTAGGATCTTATCTTTATTATCAATCAAGAAGGTTCCCATATTCACTCCGGGTCCTACATCTTCTACGAGACCATTGTGATAGGCGTGTTTAACCTCCCCATCTTCCACTACAGGCCCAAAGCTAGGAGCACTACTAGCTAGACCAAAGAAGTCTGCATTGACGCCTGCTACGGCCCCACTATTTTGAACCATTTGTAAAACGGTTTGTTTTTCACCTAAGTTTGCAGGCTCTATAGGCCTTAGCTCTATATTTTCGTCAAATAAATTAGCTTTTAGAAGATAAACATCTAGCCAACCTTCTGCTGTCAGCACTTCTTCCTTTGTAAGGGTAGCACCCTTTGTAATGGTTTGTACGGAAGATTTTTTATAAAGTACACTCGCCTTCAGTGATGTAACTTGTCCTATTCCTATCATTCCTACGAGAAGATAGGTTAACAATTTTTTATATCTCATTCATTTTCCCCCTATTGCTTTAATAAAAATTTTTATTCTGGATTACTTCCCAATATAATTTGAATATCTGTTGTTATTGCCTCTGTCTGTGTCACAATGGCATTGGGATAATAAGTCTTAAACTGTAAGCCTCTTGCCTTATCCTTAGCATATATCGTTGTAGTCTGCATGGTACTCTCCGTATAATTTCCAATATTAGCTACTGTATAGCCTGCTGCTTGTAGCGTATCTCTAGCTGCTCCTGCTGCACCCTTTATGCCACCTCCATTTAAGATTTCAATGGTGACATTTTTATCTACAATAGGTTCTGGATCAGGTTCCGGTACCTTATCATAAATAACACGGTCTATAAACTCAGGCATAGCTGCCTTATCTATAACATAGTAAGCTTTACCATTTATACGCTGTCCATCTCCTGGTACCATATCAAAGCTTAAATTGGCTATGTCAAAGTCTTTCATATATTTATAGTAAGTGCTGATTTCACCGGGAAGAATATCTGTCTTAACAGAAGAAATCAGAACAGGTACAAGCTGTGGTACTTTTGTAAGAATAGCTGGATTTAGCACCTTTTTAGCAAAAGCCTCTAGGAAAAGTTGTTGGGTCCTAATACGCCCTACATCCCCCTCTGCATAACCTTTTCTAAAACGCACCAACATCTCTGCATGCTCACCATCTAAGACTTGAGGGCCTGGCTTTAGGTGGATGTATAGGTCTTGATAAGGATCTTCATAATCCATGGCCATAGGCACATCTACTTCTACTCCACCCACTTCATCTACTATCTTACGGAAGGCATCTAAGGTAATTACCACATAGTTATCTACCTTCAGATTTAATAAAGTTTCTATTTGTGGAATCGTATACTCCCTTAGTTTATCTATACCACTATAGGCACTCATTTCATTGAGTTTAGAAACGGAGATACTATATCCCTTTTCTTGTTTAATCCCTTGCTGTTGTTCCTCCGTCCACTCGGTATACGTATCACGAGGTATGGAAATCACCTTTACTTTATCTGTTTTGCTATTAAAATTCACTACAAAAATAACGTCCGTTCGATAACCATCTCGGTCTACGCCAAATACAGCCAATGTCTTATTGATCTCTTTCTCTACTGCAAAGGGATTTTTAAAACCGATGCCATTTTCTTCTTTATTATCTCCTGTATAAAAAAAATATTTATAAGCCCATACACCAGCTGCTACTATGACGGCCCCTACAATGAAGGTAATGCAGGCTGATCTTATAAACAAACGCCTGAGCTGATTCCTATTTGTCTTCTTTTTCATTTTGTTCCTCCAAGTTGTCTTACGGCTATTAAAATCTTAAGGTTTTCACATTAATTAGGCTCCATTTTTTCCTTTCTTTTAAAAGGAGTTAATCATTGTTATTCCTATTTTTGTCCATAATAATAATTAATATGATACATTTTAAAAGGGTAAGAATTTACATTTTAATCCAAACCCTATCATAACACACTTCCCTTTAAAAATAAATTGCTCCAAACTATTTGTTGTCTATTTGTAACTTTTGTTGTATTTTAGAAACATAATGCTAATATTGAATGCTTATCAGCAAATAATAGAATGTCACAGCATAGATTGTTGTTATATTTCACTATAAAGGAGAATATTATGTTAAAAATCGGTAGTCATGTTTCAATCAGTGGTGGTCTTTTAGGGGCAGCTAAAGAAGCTTATTCTTATGGCGCCAATACGTTTATGATTTATACAGGCGCTCCTCAAAACACCAAACGTTCACCTCTTGAAAAACTTAAAATCGAAGAAGGAAAAGCTTTTATGGCTGCACATGGTCTCAGTGATATTGTGGTCCATGCCCCTTATATTATCAATTTGGCTTCTTATAAGGAAGAAACTTATGCTTTAGCCAAAGAATTTCTCACTTTAGAGCTTGCTCGTACTGAAGCCCTAGGTTCAAATTATTTGGTGCTTCACCCAGGCTCTTTTACAGACCAAACTTATGCTTATGGCATAGAACGTATTGCTTCTGCTCTTAATGAGGTCCTTACCCCTCAAACAAAGCCTACTATTTGCTTAGAGACAATGGCTGGCAAAGGCAGCGAAATTGGCAGAAGCTTTGAAGAACTTAAAGATATCCTAGATCGTGTCGAGTTAGCCCACCAAGTAGGTATTTGTTTTGATACTTGTCATCTTCATGATAGTGGTTATAATATTATTAATGAGTTTGAACACGTACTTCAACAATTTGACGACATCATTGGACTGGATAAGCTAAAGGTTTTTCATCTCAATGGTTCCCTCAATCCTTGTGGTGCTAGAAAAGATCGCCATGCTAATTTAGGCGCTACTTCAGATAATCCCAAAGGAAAGGACCACATCGGTAAAGAAGCTCTTTATCGTATAGCGCATCATCCTATTGCCGACAATAAACCTATCATCTTAGAGACTCCTTGGTTAGATTCTAAAACAAACTTATATAAGGAAGAAATTTCATTTCTAAGGGAGGATTGCAAATAATGAATTTTTCAAAAGAAGTTGTTTTGGTTACAGGTTCATCCCGAGGTATTGGCAAAGCCATCGCCTATGCTTTTGCCAAAAGAGGTGCACGTGTTGTATTAAATGGTGCCAATGATCGCTTAGTCCTGCGTTCTACTTATGAGGATTTTTTAGCAGAAGGACTTACTGTTACCTCCTTCTTTGGGGATTTATCCCAATTTGAAGTAGCAAATGAGCTTTTTTCTCATATTTACAGTGAATTTTTAATGTATCCTACACTAGTTATCAACAATGCGGGTATTAGCCATATTGGTTTATTCACAGAAACCCCACCTGAATTGTGGAATAAATTATTAACAACAAACATTAATTCTACCTATAATTGTAGTTATCTGGCCGTACCCCATATGGTAAGTGCTCATTCTGGTTGTATTATTAATATTTCTTCTATTTGGGGAAAATCTGGTGCTTCTTGTGAAGTGGCCTATTCCACTAGTAAAAGTGCACTTCATGGTCTCACCAAAAGCCTTGCAAAGGAACTAGGCCCCTCCAATGTACGTGTCAATGCCATTGCTTGTGGCTGGATTGATACGGATATGACGAGTCATTTCACCGAGCAGGATAAAGCAGCCTTTATGGAAGAAGTCCCCCTATGCCGAGCAGGAACTCCTGAAGATGTGGCTAACACTTGTGTTTATCTAGCAAGTGAAAAGTCAGCTTATATGACAGGGCAAATTTTAACACTAGATGGCGGGATGCTATAAGCTGTCAAAGAAGCGCCTCTAAAGTGAAGGAAAAAATCGCTTAAACATCGTTGTACAAGCGATTTTTCTCCTCCACTTTAGAGGCGCTAACCTTTTGTCCTAAGAAAGAGTACAGATCTCCATCCTCTACCTTTCCTTTTTTTAGTTGTTGCTTACTTAAGAAAACGTCAATTTTTAAATCCTAAACTTCAATCCCTTCTGCATTTGCCTGTGCTTCTAGCGTTACCCGCATGGCTTCAAAGGTATGCTCTTGAGTTATGGCATATTCTGTTCGGTTTATGCAGTCTAAAATCAACTTACCAAAGAACACAAAGCCTATCTTCCCAGTTACCTGCTCATGATGTTCCCCCTTCTGATCCACCCAAAATACATGGTCACCCTTTGTATCAGTCGCTACATTGATGTATTTTCGAATTTCTATACTGCCCTTTGTACCCATGATGAACACTCTACCGTCTCCCCATGCACCAAGCCCCTCTGGGGTAAACCAGTCCACGCGAAAATAACAGGTTGCGCCGTTATCGGCTAGTAGCGTGCCCTCTCCAAAATCATAAAAATTGGGCTTATCCTGATTGGCATAATTAGCCACAAAACTATGTAATACCCTTGCAGATTTTGCCCCACTAAAAGTAAGAAACTGCTCAATTTGGTGACTACCAATATCCGTAATAATGCCACCATTTTCGCTTTTTTCAAAGAACCATTTCATCCGAGTTCTTTTGTTTAATCGATGGGGTGCCAAAATAGTTACCTGTAATACATCTCCAATAGCCCCCTGTTCAATGAGTTGCTGCGCATACACAGCACCTTCTACATGAATTCTCTCACCAAAATAAATAATATATTTTCTTCCGGTCTCCTCACAGCATGCTCTTGCCTGTTCTAGTTCTGCAAATGTGAGCATACCAGGCTTATCTACAAAGTAATCCTTGCCACTCTTTAGGACCTCTAGCCCCAATCTACATCTATCACAAGGTTTAGTAGCACTGGCTACAAGCTGGATAGTCGCATCCTCCAAAACATCTGCTTCGCACCCTACTGCTTGAGCCATAGGATAGCGTTCTAAAAATGCCTTTACCTTTTTCTCATCTGGGTCGTATACCTTAGTCAACGTTGCTCCCACTTCCATTAGGCCGTTGCACATTGCGAAAATATGTCCATGGTCAAGCCCTATCACGCCAAAAAGAAATTCATTTTCCTTGCAGACAATCTCTACCTTTCCTTGGGACACAGGTGCATAGTTCATCCCATCTTTTTTTTGCATCTCTTTTTCCTCCTGTCTTACAGAGTCCCTCCTACAGAGATCCCCTTATCTGCAAAGTTTTCTACACTTACTGTTTTTTCATTGAACTTTGTCACCTTACTCATAATCCCATCCTTAGTATAGAATAAATCTTTTTCTGTCATTGGGAACTTTGTTGCCGTATCGGTAAAAGCTGACTGATAGACACCCGAAACAAATTCAATAGTCTTCCTTCCATCCTCACCAGTAATGAGGGGCTGAGTATCCTTTTCAATGGCAGAAAGCATATTTTCAATTTGCCCATAGTGGCCTGTATAAGGGAGGTCAGGTAATTTTGCATACATCTGAGCTAGCTCTGCCTCAACTTTCTCATCTGGCTCTGGGTAGCCATTTTCCATCTGTTTATTCACCACTAGCCTATGTGGAATTTCAATGGACGCCTTTTGGGTATCAATAATAATCTTTTGTTCCTCGCCATGATGAAGTAAGGAGCTAATCAAAATACCAACTGCACCCTTTTCAAATTGAATAGTACTGATGGAAACATCTTCTACCTCACTGTTTTTATGGGACTGATTGGCAATCAGTGAGCGTACTTCTTTTACACCTCCCATAAGCCACAAGAGCAAATCGATATGGTGCACTGCGTGAATGAAGGTGCATCCTCCACCTTCATTCTCCCATGTGCCTCTCCACCACAAGTCATAGTAATTCATGCCTCTCCACCATAAAGAATTAACCTGGGCAAAGTAAATGTCTCCTAACACGCCACTATCAAGAAATTGCTTTGTACGCATAATGTCTGATTTAAAACGATTCTGAGCCACAATGGATAACTTTCCTCCACCCCTTTTGGCTGCTGCCAGCATGTGATCACATTGCTCCAATGTAGGTGCCATAGGTTTTTCACATAATACATGCTTTCCTGCTAGTAAAAAGTCCACTGCAATATCACAGTGCATAGAGGGAGGTAGGCAAATAGACACTAATTGAATATCTTTACGATCTAATAATTCATGATAGTCACTTATAACTTCACAATCTAAGTTATACTTCTTTGCCTTTTCTTCAGCTTTTTCTTTATAGATGTCAACCAATGAATGAATTTGACATCGATTATTGAATTTTTGATAGGCTTCGATATGTATATTAGCAATATCCCCAACGCCAATAATTGCAACACCAATCACCGTTATTCCTCCTTTTACAAATCTATTCTTTTTCCCAACTCTGCAGATAAATAGGCAGCGTAAATAACTTTTGCGGTATCATAAGCAAGCTGGAAATTTGATTCCGGTTGGGTATCCTTGTCAATACACTGCATAAAATCTTGCAGCTCCCCTACATAACCACGGACAAATTCCTCATCTATGCATACCTCTTGCCAGCCACATTTAGTCTCAACCTTTTCTGTAATATAAACATCCCTCAAATTTTCTTCTGTTACATGATATACCTTCATCTGATCATTTTGAGCAATATGACACAGATATACACCAGCAGTAGTATAGACCTCTACTAGATTCTTTACCCCACCTACCACCATATCACCAGCCACAATATTAGCCTTGGTGCCATCAGAAAAGGTAAGGATGACGTTAGCACAATCCTCTACATCCACTGGATGAGCTGCAATAAATCTTCTTTCTTCTTTCCCTACACTCCGTAAGGTATTCCCTACATCTCCCATAACAGAAGTAACCGTAATCTGTTCTCCTCTAGCTTGCGCTTCAATATTTTTGAGGTATAGAATTGCAGAAAGGGGATGACATCCTTGTCGCATAAAGGAACCACCACCGGTATATCTCCACAAGGCTGCATGGGAAGCATGGGAACCACTATGGGATTCTTCTCCTTTTAAGAATAAAATTTTATTCTTTGTTTTTTCTAAAAACTCTTTACTCTTTCTGATAGATGGAGCATATATAAAGTTCTCTGCGTACATAAAGATGCGATCCGTACTTTGCAAAAATTGTTTTAAATCTTCCAGTTCTTTCATAACCTTATTAAACATCATCTGACGATCCACTGTATTTCCAATTTCCCCATCACCATCAAAATAACCAGTAATAGGCTTTTCACAGATTACATGCTTTCCAGCCAACATAGACTGTTTTACCATATCCACATGAAAACATGGAGGCGTACAGATATCAATGACATCAATCTCATTATTTTTCAACATTTCTTCCAGTGTATCATAACAATATGTAATCCCATATTTTCTTGCAAAAGCCTCTCTTTTTTCAGATGGATCGGCTACACCTTTCAGTTGTATGTCATAACCGTACACCTTTTGATAGGACTCTGCATGAAGTGTGGCTGCAAATCCACAGCCTACTAATCCAATATTCATTCTCCTCATGATTCTTCACAGCCTTTCCCTAATTTATCTCAACCTTTTTTTTCCTTAGCTTATTAAATAAACCAAACTGTGAAGCAATAAGAGCTAGGATCACCAGCAGGAATATAATACAGATCGGTCTCTGTATCATTGGCATGATACTCCCATCACTAATAGTTAACGCTCTTCTTAAGTTGGAGTCTGCCATAGGCCCTAAGATGACGCCTAAAAGAAATGGGGCTGCTGGATATTTCATGGCTGCCAGTAAGAAGCCCAAAATGCCAAAGACAAACATCACTTTGACATCAAACATATTGTAGTTAATAACGAATGAACCAACCACACATAACACATAGATAACGGGCATCAATATTTCTTTTTTCAGTCCTAATATCTTTACTGTAAACCTAGAAAGAATGAGTGCCAATCCCCACATTGCAAATGCTGCTGCAAACAAATACATACAAATCTGATAGAGGAACTCTGGCGTTTCACTCATTAGTAAGGGCCCTGGACGATAACCGTGCATCAAGAATGCTGCGAGTAAAACTGCTGCAGGAGCCGAACCTGGGACTGCTAAAGACATAATTGGAATGATTGCACCACCTATACAAGCATTGTTACCTGTTTCAGCAGAAATAACACCAGAAGGATTTCCTTTGCCAAAGCTCTCAGGATCCTTACTGCTAGACTTGGTTGCCCAGTAGGAAAGCCATCCGCCTACATCCTCACCTACCCCTGGAATAATACCTACCCCTACACCAATCAATGAGGAACGTACAATTGCCCCAAAGTTCTTTGCTATACATTTCATACCTTCCATAAATTTAAAGGGAGACATTTTAAGTACTTTTCTCTCTGTCTTTTTAAAGGCATTAATGATTTCTGGAAAACCAAATAAGCCAATCATAATAGGAATAAGCTGTATGCCTGACATGAGGTTTACATTACCATAGGAAAAGCGTGGGAAGGAGTTAATACTATCAATACCAATCTGTGCTACAAATAATCCCATGATCCCCGCAATCCATCCTTTGAGTGCATTACCACCAGAGGTCAAATTACCACAAATAACAACACCAAATACAGCTAGGAGGAAAAATTCCCATGCACCAAATTTTAAAGAGATACTTGTTAATAGTGGTGTTAGTGTTAGGACACATATAACGCTAATCAAAGTTCCTAAACAAGAGGCTGTAGTGGCTAGAAAAATGGCAAAGCCTCCTTTCCCTTCATTAGCTAGGGGAAATCCATCAGAAGCAGTTGCCGCTGAGGCTGGTGTCCCTGGAATATTGAGTAGTATGGCAGACTGGCAACCACCAGATATGGAGCCCACATACACACCGATTAGAGAAATGAGTGCAGAATGGGTTGGCAGATTATAAGTCAAACCCGTTAGAAGTGCAATGGCCATAGTAGCACTCAATCCAGGAAGTATTCCCATAACTAGGCCAGTAAATGTAGAAATCAAAAGTATGAAAAAGTTAAATGGATCGATCACTGTCTCAAACGCTTCAATTAAGTACTGTAATGCCATAATGTTTTACCTCTCTTTCCTAGGGTAATGGAACTCGAAATAGAACTTGAAATAAAAGTACAATTAATGCAACCATTCCACCGGATAACATCAGAATCTTCACAATAGAGGTAGCATTTAAATAAATCATCAAAAATATCATAAATAGCAAAGAGGCCAACCAAAATGGTAAAATACTTAGTAGAACAAATGTATATACACCCATGATAACGGTACCTACAAGCATACTTATTGTAGTCTCTCCCTTAAAGGTAATACTTGCCCACTCTTTAATCTCCTCAACTCTTTTACTCGCACCACCATCTTTTAAACTTGAGAAAAATAACAATAGGCTACATAGCAGCATTGCAACGCCTAATATAATTGGCATTAAACCTGGTGAAACATGCATGAGCTCTCCTGCTTTTTCATAAATCCCATATCCTGATAGTATGATGAACAGAGAGGATACGCTTAATACTATGGAGCCCATAAAATCAAAATGCTTATTTTCACTCATATCAATCACCTCATATCAAAAAGATTCTAAAAAGGGCTAGATACCCATTTATGTCGCATCTAGCACTTTAAATTACAAAATACACTTATTGTGGTTTAGCAATATTAAATTCTTCTGGAGAAATTTTTGCTACACCTGCATCATATAGCGTCCAACTAACAATAGAAGCTAAGTTCTCCACATATTTTGCAGACTCTTCCCTACCCATTGGATTCATAATAAAGCCTTTACTTTGGCAGAAGCTGGTGAAGCTTTCACTCTGAGTCGCTTCATTAAAAGCTTTATCTAATTGCTCTAGTACGCCTTCAGGTAAACCTTTTGGTACTGCTATACCTGTGGTTTCACCCATTGGCAGTCTATTTGTGATTTCTGGTATAAATTTAGTGATCGATGGAATGGTTGGACCATCTTTAATCTGGATATCCTCTGCTGTTAAACAAGCTAATGCTCTCAGTTCACCAGCCTTAATCATATCCTCCATCTCAACTAATAACTGTGGAGTAAAATCAACTTCACCAGAAAGAGTGGCTACAATTGCTGGATTACCACCTTGATAGGGAACATGTTTGTATTCCACACCAAGTGCCCCCTTAACCACTTCAATTCCAATGTGACCACCACTACCTGGACCTGCTGTCCCTGCTGTAACTTGTCCTGGATTTTCCTTAAGTGCCTTAATTAAATCATCCATGGTCTGATAGGGAGAATCTTTTCTAACTGCAATGACATTTGGTGAAAAAGTAGCTAACCAAATATCCCATTCATTAGCAGTGGTTTTCATAGTATCCATTACAGCCATAGAAGTGAATGCTAACATACCATCTGCTAAAATGCTGTAACCATCCTTATTCGCATTATATACTGCTAAGGATCCTACAGAACCACCTGCTCCAGGAGTATTCGTTACAACAAAGTTGGTTCCCAGTGATTTGCCCATTGCTTCAGCCAATGCTCTACCAGTGAGGTCTGTTGATCCACCTGGATTAAAGGGAACAGTAATATTCACATCTCGTGAGGGGTACTTATCCCCTCCCCCAATCATACCTTTGATACTTGGCCATGCCACTGCTGCAACTACCACTACTGCTGCTACTGCAACTAAACTCATATGCTTCTTATTCATAAAACCCTCTCCCTATTTGTTATATTTTTTACAGAATTGCCCTCTACTAAAAAGCAATCCAGTAGAATACGTTTTGATTTTACTTTTTGTTCACTATTAAGAATCTCAAACAACAGCTTTGCTGCTGTAGTACCAAGCTGATAATCTCTCTGGTCCACATGGGTATAGCTATTATTGCCTACACTTGCCCATTCTGGTGAACCAATTAGAACCACTGAAATATCTTTGCCAGCCTGCATTCCCTGCTCACGTAGATACTGCACACCACCTTTTGCCTGGATATTATATCCATAGAATAATGCTGTAATCTCCTTGTGCCCTTCTAGGAGCTCTTTGGTCATCTGGTAACCTGCCTCTTCGGTAAATTCTCCATTTACCACCATGGATTTCTCTTTTTCTATACCATTCTCCTCTAGCGCTTTATAAAATGCTACCTGTCTGGCTACTAGATCTGGAATACCCGAATCCCATCCGATGTAGGCTATATGCTCATGTCCGTTATCTATTAGATGTTGTGTCCCCATATAGCCACACTGGTAATTATCTGTGGTTACCCAGAAGTAGTCTTTTACATTTTCTAGCGATCGGTCTACCACCACCATAGGAATCTCCACTTGTCGTAGTTGCTTGGTATTCTTCGTCCCATCCTTAGTCGGAATGATTATGTACCCATCTACTCTCTGCTGTTGCATTCGGCTAAGAATCTCCTTTTCTCGTTTCACATCATCAAAGGTGTTGCAGGTACTCAAAATATATCCATACTGGTCGGCTACCTTTTCGATTGCCAATACTATTCGAGTAAAAAATTGGTTAGCAAACTGTGGAACGAGTACTGCAATCATCTTTCTTTTTTTTCCTTTTAAGCTACTTGCCACACTACTTTTTACATAGTTCAATTCTTCTGCAGCCTCTAGCACTCTTTTCTTCATGTCCTCACTGATATATCTTCCTTTTGTTTCATTGAGTACATAAGATACAGTTGCTGCTGTTGTCCCTGCTCGCTCTGCCACATCCTTCAGGGTTGCATATTTTGCCATTTTTCGCCTCCCTCTCACTAGGCAAACGTTTGCTTATAATGTATAAATTTATACCCATAATTACTTATTCTTTTTACCACTACCCCTCTACTTGATTGATTATTATTCAATAGTCTACCTTCAAAACTTATGTCATAGTAATAGGTTATCGTTTGCCTATTTGATGACTTAATTATAGAAAATGTGACATCATTCGTCAATAATATTTAAAAAAATATATTAAATTTGTCATTTTTTGATTAATTTTATGTATTGAATTGTCTAAAATATACAAGTAAAAAATGTATTTTTTTGCCTAATAGTAATAAATCACCAAATTAATGATTGCTTTTCATCATCAGTGAATGTCTATCTTTATACAAAAAATCACTGAGTAAGCCTCAATGCTAAGTGGTGAGCTGCTAAAAAAAGCTTTTTACTTATACGCTATAGGCTTGCTGACTCTACTAATATAAAAATCTTAGTACAAAGTGAAAGAGGCTGTCACACTATAAAATCAGTGTCCAGCCTCTTTCACTTATACAAACATACTTATTTCTATTTCTCCGTAATATAAAAAGTCACCTAGGTTTTATATATTTAAACATAACTGACGTACATACCTTTTTAAATTGTTTTTTACTTTCTCTTACCAACTATGGGTCTTTCTTAAAGTGCCCTCATCTATTGAAAAATATCTAAAATCGCAGACGCCTTTTTGGTCAGGAACGGGATCACCAAAAGTCGTATCAATAAATACTTCCTCTCCATCTAATGTAGCAACACTCCATATATGGTTCTCATTGTCTTCTCCAGCATATCCTCCTATACCCTCTATCTGAATTCCTACTAACTTACACAGGCTATTATAAAGGGCTGTGTAGCCTTGACATACAGCTTTTCTATTGATAAGGGCACCATAACCTGTATAACCTTCTTCCGTATAGTCTGTATCATATTCCAGATTCAAAACCACCCATTCATAGAGGGCTCTAGCTTTTTCTTTTTCAGTCATGTCCTGGGTAATAGTACCCTCGTCTATTAACTGCTGTGCCAATTGCTTGACTTCTTCAAAAAAGGTATCTCTCATTTGGTTAGCCTTATAGGTATCTATTCCACTATTGGTTAATTTTAAGGTCAGTGTCCCACTGCTATAAGTTCCCCTCATAGAGGCTTCCATCATATTTTTATAACAAAAATATTCTGGAAAATCATAAAAAACTTGCTTATGTGCCTCCAAAATCATTTCAGATAAAATTTTATCTTGAAAGGACTGGCGCATGGCTGAATTATAGGTTAATTCATAAGTATCTTGTTTATTTGCAACCATATAGAGAATAATATCCTCATAGTCCTTTTGACTCCTGGGATATTGAAGAGGCGTAGTAACTGGTATCTGTAGATTTTCCTCATCTAAGAAAAAAGGCTCCGGAAGAGTCGTGTCTGCAGGCTGTTTTATCGCTCCTGTATGGGTTAATTCCGTATGTATATAGATGGTGTGTGTTACTGCATCCCAGCCTAAGTAAAAATCCAAATGGGTTGCCAAATCTCTTAATTTAAAATAATTGACATCCTTAATCGTGTAAGCTGCTAAACTTACTTTATTGTTATCTTTATAAATAGGCTTTTTAAGTAGTAACGCCTCTTTAGTACTTCCATCGCCCTTCCCTAATTCTCCTCCCACTGCCACATAGGGTCTATTCGTTATTAAATCGATGGCTTGTTTGTTATCATCCCATTCCACAGCAAACTGAGCAGCTGTGCCATTAATAGCTTGTGCTAAATCTCTTAGTTTAAAGTAATGACTATCCTCAATGGAATACGCCTCAAAACTCACCTCTTTTCCATCTATTACAACCTTTGCCTGTGTGGGTAAAGCTTGCACACGACTTTTTACTTCTGTAGCAAAAAGAGTTAAGTTTTTGCAAACACTGGGCATTCCTAAAAAGACCAATCCAACTAATAAACCCATTTGTATTATTTTTTTCTTCTTCATCCTCTCTCCCCTTCAGTCCTTTTCTAGTTTGGGTTACGAACTACTTTATCTATCCAAGTATACCCCAACTTTTATCTGTAAACTTCTACCTTATGATTTATTATTTCTCTTTTATTATAGCCTTTACCAACTATACTCACAACATTAAAAATATTATTACTATCAGTTTATTAACCTCAACGCTCCACTTATAACAATAAAAAGGTACTAGGTAACTCCTATTATCTGTTAGTTACCTAGTACCCTTTTATTTATTTTATTGGTTACTACTTAATTAGCTTAGCTAAATCAGTAGCCATTTTCTTCACATCTAGTCCCTTTGTAAATTCTAAGCATGTGCCACTGGGATAACGGGTTTTTTCTATCCAGGCTGTTGGCATTTGACTCGCTCCATACTTAGCCCCTAAAATGGCTCCTGCTACAGCTCCTATAGTATCAGCATCCCGTCCAAAGTTCCCCGCTACTATTACACCGGTTTTAAAATCTTTATTGGCTAGCTTAAGGCAAGCAAAAGCTTGGGTTACTGCTTCTGCTGTAGTTGCCCATGAACTGGTCCATAACTCATCGTGGAGTGGCATCCAGGCATCGATAAGAGAGCCATTGGCCTTTTCAATAATTTCAAAAGCCTTATTCATGGCATAATATAGCCAAGAATCCTGAGGAATTTGTGCCATAGCTGTATCTAATATCTCATCGATCGTTGCATCTACCATAGCTACCGCTACTGCTGCTGCTACGGCTTGTGCTCCCCATATCCCCTCCCGATAATGGCTAATGGAAGCATCAATTTCTGCTAGACGTGCAGCCTTTTCAGGATCCCCTGCACAAATAATTCCTACTGGGCCAATGCGCATGGCCGTTCCATCACTCATATGGAAAGCATTATACATGCCAGAATAAGGAGGGCGTAACCCTTTGCGTAGGTTGTTGGAGGCTTCTATTTCACTGGCCCCTCCTCTTTTAAATTCATCTTGAGTAGCCACATTGGTAAGCCAAGCCTTCACCACATCATCGGTTGTTAAGTTGCCACCACATTCAATAAGTGTTTGGGCTGTTAGTAAGGCAAATTCTGTATCATCTGTACTCCAAGAAGCACCTTTATTAAAGTCTGTTGTCACACCGTAGTTCACTCTATTCTCTTGCTTTCTTGACGCATCCCCAAAGGAATCTCCTATAGCAAGTCCTGATAGGGCACCATAAGCCTTATCAAAGGCCATCCCCTCATTCTGGATAAGCTCTAAGCGTGTAATCATTCTTTCCACATCCTTTATCTCTTTATGTTATTGTAATTGGGTTGCTACATATTCACTCAGTTCTGTTCCACCTGCCGCATTAAATTTCTCTACGAATTCCTCAAAGGCACTAATAGGTCTTACCCCTCTAATGATATCTGTTGAATATTCATTGTAGAGTTCATTCATAGCATCCCATTTAGGCTGAAGCTCTTCTGGCATCAAGACATTATTATCTTCATAATAGTATATATCTAGTGCATCTAAAGAGGCTAACGTAGCTTCTGAGAAAGGTTGTTTTTCATAAGGCATACCTGGGTCAAATTTATAAAGTGTATCCCAGAATCTTGCCCACCAGCTAGGGAATTTATCTGTAATAGCAATCTTACCCTCATTAATAGTATAATGAACCCCTTCAATCCCTAATTTATCCAGCATACGTCCTTCTGGTGAAGCCATGTATTCTAATACGGCAAAGGCTGCCTCTTTCGCTTCGGAGTCTGCTGTTATAGCCATACCACGTGATTCTTTAGTAACATCTATTGCTGCAAGTCCTTGCCCTACACCTTTAGCAGGTGGAAGAACAACAATCTTTGCTGCCTCACCATTGGTTGCTACCATCTTGTCATTATAAATTTGAATAACGCCACCAGCTGTACCACCAATAAGGCCTACTGAACCTTCATAAAACTTTTGTTCCAATACATCCCATGTATTGGTTACATACTCAGAGTCAAATAAGCCCTCTTTATAAAGTTTAGCGTAAAATTCCAGTTTATCCTTTTGTGCCTGGCTAGCTAAACTACTTACCCATTTACCATCTTCTTTAACAAAGGAACCGCTTACGCCAAAGGCTTGATTAAAGATATTGTCAATACGTGATGTTTCTCCATCTACAGAGGTACCATACTGTACCATTCCTTTATCCTTCATCTCTTTAAAAAGATTATAGTAATTATCTACTGTTGGATCTTCTATAAGGGCTTTAGCAGCAGGTAATTGCTCTATCCAGTCTGCTCGCATAACAGGTACTTTTGCCCGAGCAGGTGCAAGCCATAATAGATAAGGATAATTAGCCATTTTTTGTTTGTGATGTTCTTGCATGAGTTCTTTTATGTAGGTTGAATTATTAATATAGCTTGTAAGGTCTTCTAGCAAGCCTTCTTGTGCAATAGGTTGGTCACCCCCTTGGAAATAGACAATATCAGGCGCAATCTCTCCTGTTCTAAGGGCAAGAGGTACCACTTCTTTATAAGTTCCTGCAGGTGCTTCTAAGAACTCAACCGTCACGTATTGATTCATCTTAGCCATTCCTTCTTCTATCTTTTGCTTTAATAAGACAACATCTTCTTCAGCTGGCGATACGTCTTTGATTAAAATAGATACAGTAACCGGTTTATCTTGGCTACCTATTCCCCCTTCTTTCTCTTCACTTACTGCTGCTTGAGTGGTTGGTGCTGGTGTACCGGTTTCCTTTTCTGGTGCCTCACTAGCTGTCTTGCCACAGCCTGTAAACAATGCGCCAACTATAGTCATTGAAACAAGCAAAGTGGTTAACTTTTTAAACTTTTTCATAGTTTTCCCTCCTAATAATATAAAAGATTAATGTACCTTATTCTTTTACCCCACCTGCTAAAATATCCTTTGTATAATATTTAAGGACTATCGGATAAATAAGCAATATAGGGATAATAGCAACAACAATTGTAGCATTTTTAAGAGCCATCACATCTACCTTAGCCATCTCATTATAATCGAGTAAGTTTTGTGCTCCTATAAGGGTTGCTGTATCGTTTAAAACAACAAATTGTCTAAGAATCACTTGCAAAGTAGTCTTTTTAGCCTGTGTAAGATAAATCCCTGCTTTGAAATATTCATTCCATCTAACTACAGCATAAAACATTGTAATAGCTGCTACACCAGGTTTTGCAAGAGGTAAGGCAATATTAAATAACATAGACATATGGCCTGCCCCATCAATAGTAGCTGCTTCATACATCTCACTAGGAACACTTTCAAAGAAGCGCATCATAATAATTAAATAATAGACATTGACAGCGGTCACCAATATAACAGACCATTGACTCCCCATTAATCCAATATTTTTAATGACAAGGTATTCAGGTACAAGCCCTGGATCAAAAAGCATCATAATAATCAAAAAAACCATTATAGGTTTTTTAAAGGCTAGATTAGGCCTTGTAAGTACATAAGCTGCTGAAGTAGTAAGGAGCATATTAAGTATTGTCCCTACAACGGTTATAACAATGGAATTTTTAAGAGCTGGAATAAGTACAGGATGACTAAAGATAATCTTATAGTTGATGAGATTAAAATCCTTTGGAATAATTTCCAAACCTCCCATAGAGGAAGAAACCAATGGTCCTGATAAAGATTTAGCCAATATATTGAGGAGTGGAATAATCATGGTGAGTGTAAGCAAAAACAACGGTACAACAATGAATACCTGACTAATACTAAATTTCTTTTTCATTTTTTCCTCCTACCATACGCCTTTTCCTGTTAATCTTTTAGATAAAATGTGGGTGACAAGTACTAAAAATGTGCCAAATAATCCCTTAATGAGTCCTACAGCTGTAGCCAAAGAATATTGACCATTTAGTAACCCTATACGATAAATATAAGTATCTAAAATATCGATGACACTGTTAACGGAGTTGTTGGTAAAGTTAAGGACTTGGTCAAAGCCTGCATTAAGGAAAAATCCTAAATTTAAAATAAACATGGTTACCATAGGAATAACAAGCGCTGGCAGGATGATGTATCTTATAATATGCATCCGGCTAGCCCCATCAATGGCTGCGGCTTCGTAAAGTACAGGGTTAATTGCTAAAATAGCTGTAAAATAAATAATAGAATCCCAACCAATACTCCTCCACCCTTCTGACCAAAAAAGTACCCATCGAATAGCACCTTTATCCGTCATAAAATCAATAGGCGGCCTACCAAAAACACCTAACAGGTCATTCATTGCGCCTCCACTAGGGGATAAAAAGCTAATCCAAATACCTGCAATAACTACCCAGGATAGAAAATGGGGAAGATAAGAAATGACTTGTACATATTTTTTAAAACGATTGGAACGAATCTCATTCAGTAAAATAGCAAAGAAAACAAAAGCTGGAAAAAGGAGTACATACTTCATCAAACTGATAACCAGTGTGTTTTTAAGAATGGACCAAAAGGCAGGTGTATCAAAAATCATTCTAAAATATTTAAGTCCATCAAAACGCCAAGGCCCCTTTGCCTTAAAGGTATAAAAAGCCAAACGCATATTGATGATAGGCCATACTCTAAAAACAATAAAATATAAAAGGGTTGGCAGTAACATCACATAAAGAATTTTATTATGTGACATATATTTTATGTTTTTTTTCAAGCTTTGGCCTATATTTGACTTATTGTTCATATTGTCTTGAATCATTTCTATATCTTCCACAGTCTCACTCCCTTTATTGTCATTTTTGTCCAAAAAATAGAATTGATAAACCGGTATCTTTAGTTGTTATTGATTATAATATATTTTTACAAACTTTTCAACAATATAATTATTTATTATTTTTTTAACAGTTTAAAATAAACTAAAATTTTCATTAAATTTTAGTTTATTTTAGTTTAGAATTTAGTTTTTATGGTCGAGTGGTCTCACGCAAAACCAGCTCTGGTTCAATAACAATATGGCGCATACTTCCCAATGTTCCCTCTATACGATGAATAAGCATTTTAGAGATCTGTGTTGCCATTTCATAAATGGGTTGGGAAACGGTTGAAAGATTGGGGTCAAATACTTGCCCTAATTCAATACCATCAAACCCAATAATCTCTATATCCTCTGGAATTCGCTTGCCTATAGACTTTAAATATTTAATGACACCAATGGCAATCACATCCCCACCTACAAAGAGGGCATCTATGTCCTCCGTATAGTTCATAAGTTTTTTGGCCATTTCCATTCCTGAATCTATGGTAAAATCGCCAAAAAGCATGAGGTGCTCATCTATGGGTTGGTTCCTTAGCTTAAAGGCCTTCTCATAACCCTTCTTCCTTTCAATGGTATTAACTACTTCTTTTTTTCCACCTAAAAAAGCGATTTTTTGGTTTCCCTTATCCATTAAATAAAGCGTGGCACTCATAGCACCATTGATATTGTTAACACTTACACTTGCATCAATATTACTTGTATTCAGTACACGGTCCACACAAACAATGGGAATATTATACTGTTTGATAATATCTAGAATCTCCATGTTATCCATTCCCGTAGCTAATATAATGCCATCTACCCGTTTATCTACGAAAGAATAGAGATGTCGCTTTTCTTTTTCACTATCATTATCCGAATTACACAAAAAAATCGTATACCCTAAGTCGCTTAAATAATCATCTATCCCCCTTACCAATTGTGGAAAATAAGGGTTTGTAATATCTGGTACCACTACACCTATCATCTTACTCTCTACACCTGCAATGCTTCTTGCCAAGACATTAGGCCTATAATTTAATTCCTTTATGGTTTCTAATATACGTTCCTTGGTATCTGCTCCTACACCCTCTGATTTATTATTAATAACGCGTGAAACAGTTGCTTTGGAGACACCACATATTTTTGCGATATCTGAAATGGTATAGTTCATCTTCTACATTCCTTTCCCTTTTCTACATGTATTAATGCTATATTATCTATTTTTTGCAATATTAGCAATTAATTTATTAAAATATTAGAAAATACAAAAAAATATATTAAAATCTATGATTGTATATTTTAAAAATTAATATTATAATAACACTATACTAAACCGGTTTCTTAATTTTATCCACTCTATTTTTTAGGAGGTACTATTATGGCATTCAAAATTCTTTCTCCTTGTGGCATCTTAGGGTATGGCTATCCTATGACTTCTTTTATGGCTGGTATGGAACATAAACCTGATGCTATTGTGGTAGATGCAGGTTCTACAGATGCTGGCCCACATAAGCTAGGGGCTGGCGTTGCTATTGTCAGTAAAGAAGCTTGTAAAAAAGATTTATTACCCCTCATTACACAAGGCATTCAGAATAAAATTCCCGTGATCATTGGTTCTGCTGGTGGAAGTGGTGCTAAAACCCATGTTAACTGGACACTTTCCATTATCAAAGAAATTATTGAGGAACAACACCTGTCCCCTGTTAAATTAGCTATTATCTGGGGAGATATCCCTAATGAAGTAGTCAAAGAACGTCTAGCTGCTCACCAAGTCTCACCCTTAGGTAAGACAGTTCCAGAGCTTACTCCTGAAGTCATTGATAAAACCAATGGCATCGTGGCGCAAATGGGTGCTGAACCTATTATAGAGGCTCTTTCTAACCACCCAGACATTATTATCTGTGGGCGCGCCTATGATCCTTCTCCCTTTGCTGCTCCTGCTATTGCTAAGGGCTATAACCCAGCCTTGGCCTATCACTTAGGCAAGATTTTAGAGTGTGCTGCCCTCTGTTGTGAACCTGGTACAACAAAGGATTGTATGTTAGGTGTTATTGAGGAGGACTGTTTTGAAGTTTATCCTCTTAATCCCTTACGTAAGTGTACAAAAGTAAGTGTAGCTGCTCATACCTTTTACGAAAAAGAACATCCCTATCTTCTTAAGGGCCCTGGTATCACTATGGACCTTAGTCAATGTCATTTTGAGGAAATTGAAAAGAACGGTGTACGTGTAAGTGGCAGTCAATTAACTTATGACCAACACTACCGTATAAAGCTTGAGGGTGCTATGCCTGTGGCCTTTAGGACCTTTGTAATAGCAGGTATTCGGGACCCCCTTCTTATTGCTCAGTTAGAAGAGGTAGAAGCTCTTGTTAAAAAACAAGTCCAAGAGTATTACGCTGAAATTAATCCTGATACCTATCACATTAACTTTATTAATTATGGTATAAATGGCGTAATGGGAGACATTGAACCCATTAAGGCTAGAGGCCATGAAGTCGCTGTCCTCATGGAAGTTCTAGCCCCTTGTGAAGAGCAAGCTTCTGCTATTTGTGCTTCCTTACGTTCTACTTTTCTTCACTATGGCTACCATGGACGCAAGTCTACAGCTGGAAATCTAGCCTTTCCTTTTGCCCCCAGTGATATTAACTTTGGGCCAGTCTATGCCTTTTCTATTTATCATCTCATGGATGTAAAACATGGTACTGAACTCTTTAAGACGGATTATATGGAGGTGTAAAAATGGCTACTTGTTATGAACTTGCTAAAGTCTTACGCAGTAAGAACTCTGGTCCCTTTGAAATTACCCTAGATATTTTATTTGACAATCTGGCTAACTATGAACGGGTTAAAAATAGCCAAAAAATTACTAGAGCCACTATTGCAAAACTCTATAACTTAGATGAAAAGCTGATTCATGAAATTGTCTTTTTTGATACGGCTATGGGTATCAAAATTACCTTTGCACGCAAGGTTTCCTCTGGCACTTGCTTTGATCGAGATGTCTATGGCTCCCAGCAACATGCCCCTCTTATGCAACTTGAAATCTAATCTCTTAGAATACTATTTTAAATTTAAAAAGGAGGATGTTCAATGATTCCCCAAAATTATTTAGAAAGAATTTATGCTGGCTTTTTAGGTATGAATATTGGGATACGTCTAGGTGCACCCGTGGAGCCTACTTTATGGACTTATGAGCGAATCAAAGCTACCTACGGTGATATTACGGACTATGTTAAGGAGTATAAGAACTTTGCTGCTGATGATGATTCCAATGGTCCTGTTTTCTTTTTGCGTGCTCTCTATGATGATGCCAAAGATCGCCCACTAGAACCTCAAGATGTGGCACGCGCTTGGCTCAATTATGCTCGGGAAGGAATCGGTATGTTCTGGTGGGGGGGCTATGGCGTAAGTACCGAACATACTGCCTACCAAAATCTTAAGCTAGGTATCCAAGCTCCTTTATCTGGCTCTATCTCCCAAAATGGCCAAACTCTGGCTGAACAAATTGGTGGCCAAATTTTCATTGATACCTGGGGATTGATTTCTCCTGGAGATCCTCATAGAGCGGCCAACTATGGTGAAATAGCTGCCAGTGTTTCTCATGATGGCGAAGGTCTTAATGGCGCTCGTTTCTTCTGTGCAGCTATATCAGAAGCCTTTATTTGCCAGGATATAGTAGCTATTATTCAAACGGCTCTTTTGGAAATTCCTGAAGACTCTCTTTATGCCAAGGTGGCCCATGCCGTTTTAGACTTCTTTCGGCAAGAGCCCAATGACTTTCGTGCTTGCTTTAAAATGTTAGAGAAAGACTGGGGATATGACAAATATGGAGGTGTCTGCCATATTATTCCTAATGCAGGGGTTTGTATTCTGGCCATGCTTTATGGCAAAGGAGACTTTAATCGCACTGTAGAAATTGCTACTATGTGTGGCTGGGACACGGACTGTAATGCAGGTAATGTAGGAACTGTCCTAGGTGTCATGTGTGGTCTTTCTGGCTTAGCCCCAAAATATCGCCAGCCTATCAATGATAGCATCGTACTTTCTTCTATCTCAGGCTATCTTAATATTTTAGATATCCCTACTTATGCAAAGGAATTAGCCCTTTTAGGTTATCGTCTAAATGGAGAAACACCTCCTGAAGTCTTAACCTCCTCCTTTAAAGAAGGGGAGATTTATTTTGATTTTGAATTACCTGGTTCTACTCATAATATCCGACTTTCCGATCCTTTCTTTTGTCGTATGGCGCATTCCTTTGACAGAGGATACGAAAGTAAAGGTTCTTTGAAGATTCTCTTTGACAGGATGAGTCGTGGCCAATCTTGTAAAGTTTTTTACAAACCTTATTACTTAAGAAGTGATTTTAGTGACGAACGCTATAGCCCTACTTTTTCACCTAAGGTTTATTCTGGTCAACAGGTTTCTATGAAGATCTATTTGGACCAGTGGCATGGAAATGAGACGATGGGAATGGCTCCTTACGTTCATCTTGCTACTGGCAAAAAAGATCTAGTTCAAGGTTATACCAAGCTTATAGAAAAGGAGTGGCTAGAAATCGCCTTTACCATCCCTGATACGGAAGGTGACCTTATTGATGAAGTGGGAATCTTATTAGAAAGCTACAGTCCGGCTAAATTTAAGAGTCTTGGCTGTATCTATCTGGATGATTTTAAAATCACGGGTAAGGCTCACTATACCATTGACTTTGCTAAGCAAACCAAGAATTTTGGTTGCATCTCCCCCTTCTCTCATAATTATGGTGCCTGGGATTTAGTAAAAGAGGGAATGCATGCTATGTCTTGTGGCTATGCAGAGTCCTATGCGGGTAATTACTTTGCTAAGGATTATATTCTTTCTTCTACCCTCACGCCTCTTCATGGCGTAGGCCATATGCTTATTGTCCGAGGACAAGGCGCCCAAAGAGGCTACCATCTTGGCTTTGACAGAGAGGGCTATGTATCCCTATATATCAATCATTTTGGCTTTACCAAGCTCAAAGAAGTCCCCTTTGATTGGCAGCTTCATAAACCTTACCATTTTAAAATCACCGTTTACAAAGATACCCTTCAACTCGTTCTAGATGATCAAGAGCTTTTTACCTATAGAGATGATACCTTTAAATACGGTATGTTTGGCTGTAGCAGGCTTTCTATGGGTAGGACTTGTTTTAATACCTTTGAGTTTGAAGAATTGTAAGCTTTTATATTTTACATAATTATTTATCAGTAGTCTCATCAATAATGTATATCTCCACCTCTTCTAATTTAAATTTATAGAGATAAAAGAGAGGGGACACTTCCACCTACTGTGTCACCTCTCTCCTGCTCAGTGCCCACCTCCAACCACTTCCCCCTCTTTTATCCCATTAAACTTTAATGAATAAGGAGCCCTCTCGCTAAAAATGGTGTGCTTCCTCTAAATAGACTTATTAGCCCACTTGGAAGGAAGCTTACTCAAATGCGCGAGACGGCTCCTCAAATTCTTTTAGATATTCTGTTATAAGTATTACTATAAGTACTATTTCGCTATCTAGGACTATCCATTTAAGTCCTTGTTAACCCTAAAAAGAAGACTCACCCTTAGGCTTGCTCATTACCAAGGAGTTATTCCTCAACCTGATAGTCACTGCCTACTACAATTTGTATATCTGTTTCAAGGGTTTTGTTTTCTACTACAAGGGCATCCTCAAAAAAGGTTTTAAATTGTTCTCCTTTAGCTATTTCCTTGGCGTAGATAATCGTTGTTTCTTTTTTGCCTTCTGTGTAGTTACCTACACGGCTTACATTATACCCTTTCTTTTCTAGGGTATCCTTTGTGCGTCCTGCTAGGCCTTGTATACCTGCTGCATTAAGGACTTCGATACTTACAGTTTTGTCCACTACGGGTTCCGTAATCTCTGGCTCTGTAGTTGTCTCTTGATTTCCTGCTTGTAAATTGCCCCCTGTAGTTACCTCATTGGTCTTTCCTACTTCTCGATCATAGAATATATCTTCAATAAAGAGGGGTAATTTTTCTTGATCAATGAAGAAATAAGAAACCCCATTTTCCATTCTACCTTCTCCTGGTATAGTCGCAAAAGAAAGATTTTCTATATTGAAGCTTTGAAGATAGGGATAGTATTCCATCATCTCTGGTAGAGTGATATCTGCAGTTAAATCCTTAAGAAGTATGCCTATGAATTGAGGCACCTTGGTGA
>JAEYNQ010000179.1 GCA_023412455.1 Bacillota bacterium | reverse complement strand
TTATCGAATACTTTTACTTCTACTTAAATACTACACTATAGTTTATGAATTTTCAATCAACTAAGAATGCTTTCGATAACCAATATGTACTTCCTCCTTTGTCTACCTTTTGATAGGATTCTTACTTTACTTCCTTTACCTTACCAACAATACCGCTTTCCAGCATTACTTTAATCCCATGATGATGCTCTGGTGAGTTAGTAAGTATTTTTTTCACAATACCTTCTGTCAGCTTTCCAGTATGTTGGTCCTGTTTTTGAACAACTAGAACGGTTGCTCCTATTTTTATATTACTTCTCTTTGTTCCATCCATTAAAATCTCCTTTATCCTTAGCATTAACATCTGTCTATTACTTTTTTATTTGACTAGTACTTTCTTATTTGACTAGTACTTTCTCTATAAATTACTATCCCACATATAATTACAATTACTCCCATGGCTTCAAATATCCTATTGACGATAGAAGTATTAAATTGTATAATCATAATCCGAATACCTACAATACTCATCATAGTTAATGCTACTATCCCTACAGCATTAGGTCCTAATATTTTTTTGAGTTGTTCTTTTATCCTTATTAACATTTCATATTCCCCCAAGTCTAACCTAAAATCCTAAGATGAAAGTTTCTTTTAACATATTTCTAAAATCAATTGAGTAATAAACCACCCCGATATTATTCCTGAAAGTCCTAAAATAGCTGGAAAAATAGATACTGCTGAAAGAGTTAAAAAGATAATTTTTATAGAAGAAGTTTTCATTTGATATTTAATTCTACAAATAATTTCGGATATGATTGGTGCTAGGACGGCTCCTATTACAGCTCCAAACATAGAATAAAAGGGAAAAGGTATTCCACCTTCAGTTGATTGATTAATATAATCCTAAAATCAAGCATGAAAAAGGCCCATAGAGATTGCTTTCCTTGGGCCTTTTGGTATATTACTTATATCTTATATACTACCACATCTGAACCGGACAAAACGGACAGGTTTTCATTTCTAGAACTAAAATATTCCTATAGAGTTCCTAATAAGTCTCTTAGTTCTATCATCTTCTTGTTAAAATTAATATCGTGCGCTTTACAAAAATCATCTCGCCATTTAATATCTCGTTCGGTACCATATTTTGAGAATCTTCGTACTGTTGCTTTTATCTTCGTTGTAAATCTCATTGGATGTTCAGCCATACTTGCAACTGTAATTTGATTGAAAGCGTCATAGTATTGTTGTGTCGTTAATTCCGATCGTAAGAACTTCAAGAATAATAACTCATAGAATGCAAAAGGAATGACATCCTGAATTAATTCTTTTTGTAGCAATTGATGTGGTCCATCGTCTTTTGTATCATCTGATACAAATGCCATAATCCCCATCGCCTTAGCTAATGCAATGGCTCTTAATTCACCTCTATCAAATAGAATTTCATAATCCCTCATATAATCTTCAAACAAGGTTTTAATACCTCTATCAATTAAATCAGATGTCCTAATAACTACTATGTATCCATCTTGAATGTCCCCATATAGTTCTGTATAAACTTCTGACGATTTATCTTTGACTTCTTTTTCTAGTAGATATTCATGTATATATAGCTCTTCAAAAAACTCAAATAACAATTCCTTTTTTCCACTCTTGTATAGATGAATAATAATATCTGTATCTAAAGAAGCTTTCATTCATCAAACTCTTCAAATAAGTCATCTAGGTCTATTTCTTCTTCTTGAGATGTTGTCTTCACAAAGGGTGTTGCATCTTGACCTAGTAATTGAAAAGCACTTTCTAAACTGGAAAAGGGAATATAATCATTATCGTAATTGCTTGTTACATACTCCATGTACTGGTCTGGTACCCTAATATTGTTTGTTGACTCTAACAAAGTACCATCCGCATTAATCATAGAAAATAATAGATGTGATGTCTTCATATTTCTCTCATCAAATAATTTATTTTTTTGTTCTACAGTTATTTCTCCAATATCATGGAGCCTTTTAACAATTGCTGCATAGCTCACATTAAATTCTACTTGCATCCTTACAATATCTAAGGCCACTAACTCACTGCTTAATTTTTTCAATTCATACTTTATAAATTTATTTAGTTCTTCTTCTGGCATCAGTAAGCAATTAGCAAAATAAAAAGCTCTCTCTTCTGATATATCGTGATTTATGTCGTTTATATCTAGATCAATGATAACGTTACTTTTAGAATCTTCAAAGTCATAAATAATATGGCCTAACTCATGTGCTGCTGTAAAAATTTCTCTCGCTAGAATTTCTGAAGTATTACATACAATAACACTCTTGCCTTCAAATACAGTTGAAAATCCTAACAAAACATTCTTACCAAATGGATATCTTATTAAATGAATTCCTCTTTGGGTAATTAACTTAAAGATATCTTTAATTCCATACGTCTCGATACCATAGGTACGACGTACTTCTAGTGCTTTCTTTTCAATATCTAGATAGTCAATCTGCAAGCCTATCCCTCTCCCTCATCTGATAGTATAGTTTTTCATGAGCTTGAAAAACTTGTAGTATCTGTTGAATTTTTACCACAGATGCGATAGCACCTTCATCATTAGACTTCTCTCTAAACAAAGTTACTAATTCTTTTTTCTCTTCTATGGCACTCGTAATCTCTGCTGTAGTTACCCCAAGTACATCTGCTAGCTTCTTAATGGTTACGAACGAAATATCTATTTGCCCATTTTCAAGCCTTGAGTATCTTTGTCTAGTTGTCCCTAATATATCTGCCATTCTTTCCTGAGTAATATCCCTTTTAGTACGTAATTCTTTTATCCTAACTCCTAGTGCATAGCTCATATACTTCACCTCTTGGTACAATTATATAACATTATATTATATTTTTCAATGGTATATGTTACAATTTTGTACCTTTTCTAATGAAAATATACTCACAGATCACTTATATTTCAAAAATGAATTATGAGTATACTAAGGTATATCTTGATGAGTGTTACATTAACTCTTTTTCAAAAACCTATCGTGAGCTTTCCTTACACTTTCACCTGAAGCATACAAACTAATGCTTGCAGCTACTTGCTCCCAGCATAGCCCGTTAATATACCTTAACGAAAGAATCATCCTCATCTCGCTATCTTTGATTCCTTGGATATATCTATTTAACCGGTTAAGCTCATAGAAGCACTTCTTGATATTAAGGTCTAGTAGGCCCTTAAGGTCTGCTATCTCTGCAACATAGTTTGCTAACTTATCTGCTAATGCAGGTGTTGTTGGCATTCCAGTTCTATTTCTTTTAACTTCATTAATTCTTCTTTGCTTAAGGTAACTCCCTTACCCATCTTTGTATGATCTGGTGACCATTCACGAATATCATACTTAGGCTCCTTATCATTCCATGAGATAAGGTTTACTTCTTTCGTCCAACCTTTTGAGCCTTCTGATAGAGTTACTATGTGCTTAATGATTTCAAATTTGATATCTGGCATACTATGTACCTCCTATTTACCATATTCTTCTATAGTTACTTCCTCAGCTACTTGCTCGTTATATAACTCTGTTACATCTGTATTGCCACACATGATCTCTGCTTGACGCATTACAGTTTCAAGTGCCTTCTTAGCTTGTTCTGGTGGATAATCATATAGCTTTAAGAGCCTTTTAATAATACGCCTCATACCTGCCTGCGCACTTTTTCTAATGCTCCAGTCGATGGTAAGATTGGTTCTAATAGCCATAGTTAAATCATGTGCTATTTTTTTTAGGGTTTCATCAGTGATGAACTCTTTAACGGCCTCATCTGCCGTTAAAGCATCATAAAAGGCAATTTCATCTTCACTAAGCCCAAGGTCTTTTTCCTTATCTTTCATTGATTTAATTTCATGTGCCATTTTAATGAGCTCTTCGATCACTTCTGCATTGGTAATGGCTTGATTATGGTACTTGTTAAGGGCCTTCTTTAATTTCTCTGAGAATTTTTCGGATTTGACTAAATTACGTTTTTCCATTAACTTAATATTGCCCTCTAAAAGTTTTCTAAGCATCTCTAAAGCTAGATTTTTTTCCTTCATAGCTTTCACTTCTTGTAAAAACTCTTCTGATAGAATAGATATATCTGGTTTTTTTATCCCCAATGTATCAAATACATCTATAACCTCTTCTGAGATAATAGAGCGCTGAAGCATTTGAGCAATACGGGCTTCGATTTCTTGCTTTGACTTCTTAGGTGCACCTTTTGTTTCTAGTTTTGCAAGACTTGCCTTAACTGCTTTAAAGTAACTTACCTCAAGAGCACAGTGTTTTGCTTCATCTGTTGCAGCACATAAGGAATGTGCTTTTGCTAGTTCTACTGTAGTTTGCTTAAATTCCTTCTGCCTTTTTTCATCTAATCCTAGCATAAAATTCATACCTGCAGTAATCGCACGTATTCTTGCGGATTGAGAAGTCCCCATGTAAGCTGAGTAATTAAGGCCATGGACCATATCTTGTAAAATCTCTAGTTTTTCTAGCATAATACCTACTGCTACTGAGGTATCAATACCTGTGTTTTGCTTATCACTAGAGGTATATTGCTTAAGAGCACTTTTTAAACTTTCAAGAATACCCAAATAGTCAACTATTACCCCACCTGCCTTATCTTTAAACACACGGTTAACTCTAGCTATTGCTTGCATCAAATTATGACCTTGCATGGGTTTATCAATATACATAGTATGCATAGAAGGGACATCAAATCCTGTCAGCCACATATCTCTTACAATAACGATTTTTAGCTCATCTTTATTGTCTTTCATACGATTCGCTAAAGTATCTCGTCGCTGCTTTCCACCGATATGTACCTGTAAACGGGGGTCATCTGCTGCATCTCCTGTCATAACGACCTTAATCTTTCCTTTATCTAGGTCACTACTATGCCATTTGGGTCGCAGCTTGGTAATGGCATCATAAAGGTCTACACATATTCTGCGGCTCATACAAACAATCATCGCTTTACCATCTATGGTTTTAGACTTCTCCTCATAGTGATTGACTATATCTTCTGCAAGCTGTGAAATACGATTAGGTGAACCTACTACAGCTTCAAGTCTAGACCATTTGGATTTATATTTCTCCTTAGCCGTCTCTTCCTGACCTTCTGTTATTTCTTCCATTTCTT
The DNA here is from genome assembly GCA_023412455.1 of Bacillota bacterium. GTDB lineage: Bacteria > Bacillota > Clostridia > Lachnospirales > Cellulosilyticaceae > Sporanaerobium. The sequence continues at coordinate 2,326 of JAEYNQ010000179.1, read as the reverse complement.
CATCTAATTTTTGAAGCTCTTCATCATCTGTATCTAATTTTATGACACGGTTTTCATAATAAATCTTAACTGTTGCCTTATCTTCTACAGCTCTTGTCATATCATAAATATCAATATAATCACCAAAAACAGCTGGTGTTGATTTATCTTCTAATTCTACAGGGGTGCCTGTAAAGCCAATGAAAGAAGCATTAGGCAGGGCATCTCTTAAATACTTGGCATACCCAAACTTGACTTCACCGGTTTTAAAATTTTCTTTTGCCTCAAGACCATACTGACTACGATGTGCTTCATCGGCAATAATAATTACATTGCGTCTATCTGTTAAAACCGGCATATCTCCTTCTTCAGGCTTAAACTTTTGAATGGTTGTAAAGATAATGCCACCTGACTGTCTTTCATTTAAAAGGTCAAATAAACCATTGACCTCTTTGGCTTGATCTTTGGCGTTAGCATTTGCCTTCTTTTGGTCATCTGTTAACTTTCTCACATGAGCTTGTTTAGGTGTTTGTCTTAAAAGTTCAGTAGAAGCTGCAAAAGTACCAAATAGCTGATCATCTAAATCATTACGGTCTGTTAGTACAACAATCGTTGGATTATTAAGCTCCTGTACAAGTCTTCCAGCGTAAAACACCATGGAATAGCTTTTACCTGATCCTTGTGTATGCCATACTACCCCTATTTTCTTATCTCCCGTTTCTGCTATGGCAAGCTTTGTCTTATCCACTGCTTTTTGAACAGCAAAATATTGATGATAGCCTGCTAGTATTTTAATGATCGTTGTTTTATCACCTACTTTATTCCCCTGACTATCAAACTCTTCTTCTGAGGATTCTTGGAAAAGAATAAAGTTTCTAATAATATCCAGTAAGCGTTCTTTGGCTAGCATTCCCCTTAGCATCACCTCATATTGAGGCACATCTAAAGCTTCTACATGTTCTCCATCAATACTTCTCCAGTTCATAAAACGCTCTTCATTAGAGGTAATCGTCCCTACCTTAGCATTAATGCCATCTGAAAGCATACAAAAAGCATTGTAATGGAAAAGACTAGGAATATCATGTTTATAGGTTTGAATCTGATTATAAGCATTATGAATTCCAACATTTTCATCTGTAGCTGATTTCAGCTCAATGACAACTAAAGGAATACCATTAACATATAAAACTAGATCCGCTCTTCTTTCCTCGTGTTCAATGACTGTCAGCTGATTAACAGCTAAAAAGTCATTATGAGTGGGATGTTCAAAATCAATAAAGATTACCTTTTCATGTTTGATAATATCTCCTCTACGAACAGGTACATCCACGCCCTCAACTAATAATTTATGGAACCATTTATTCGTTTCAGTAAGAATAGGAGTATTGACTGAAATAAGTTTACGATATGCTTCTTCTAGTGCATCCTGAGGAAAATTACGATTTAATTTAAAAAGGGCATCCTTTATACGTTGCTCCAGTAAAACCTCTTTATAACTACTGCGTTCTGGAGTACTTCCTTCACAAGTAATATCTGGCCCAAAAGCATAATCATATTCTAGTTCTTCAAGTATCTCTAACGCAGCTGTCTCAAGTAGGTCCTCCGTAAAATTTTCTAATAAACTCAAATCGTCTCTCCTCCTTAATTTTAAATATCTGATACTCGCATTTCTCCTGACATAAGTTTAGGCAATAAGGTATCTCTAAATTCTAATAATACTTTGTTTTGATTATTATTATTATTAACTTGTTTAAATAAAGTACTTATTAGTGTCTCGTATTTTCCTAGTATATCTAAAGAGGGTTTTGCAATGGTAATTGCTTTTATATCACCTTGTGTAATAAGTGGTTGAGTAGATCCCCTATTAATGGCTGTGTAGTCTATCACCTTTAAGATTTGATAAATATATTCATACCAAATTGTTTTAATAACTAATGTATTATCTGATGGCCATACCTTATTATTATATCGTTGCACCACTCCGTGAGTACCAACTCTCCCTATAACTAATATCGCTTCATCTATTGAAAATTCTGCTACATAACCCATTATAGAACTTGCACCAATTAGTGGGATTTGAAATTCATTATTTGATTGAGATGATTTTTTTTGAGGTCTTTTTCCACTACTTATCTCAATTAGACTACATAACGTAGATACTTCCCAGCCCTTAGGTATCATTCCTAATTCGCTATCAATCATTTCGCCACCACTTGACTTGTAAGGCTTGCCATCTTCATTAGGAAATTCAAAATCTACAAACCATCTTTTAAATAAAGCCTGTGCCATTTCTTCTAAGGTTTTATTCATTTGGTTATTAAGCTCTATTTTCTCATCTAGAGAGGAA